>URJC01000014.1 GCA_900548135.1 uncultured Odoribacter sp.
CCAAAGGAAGTATACGAGCCGGTAAATTGTATGAACACGAAGAGGAGATCAAGGAATTGCGTATGGAAGGGTTTTCTTTTCAAAAAATTGCCATGCGTTACAAAGTCTCTCCTGAAACAGTACGTCTGTTTTACTTACGTACTCTTCTGAAAAAGCCCAAAAAACTTCAGGAAGAAACACAACAACCAGAGGAATCTACTTCGTAATTTAATTCACTCTGAGTCACAACTACCCTAAGACCGTCCGCCCAGGAATTTCTGTCTAGAAATTCCTGGGCAGACAGATACAGAAAAGTGACAATAAAAATCCAACTACACGGTCCGGTAAGCCAAATGCGTTATGAACAGACGACTTGCCACAGCACTCCTATGGTGCAGCTCAAAACAACCGGACTTGTCCGTCATACCCTAGGTCAACAAACGACAGTTTTCCGATCTAATCAACATCACCGCTACGGATTCACGCCCCTTCATTTCTGAACTCACCCTTACCTGCCCAACAACCCAAAGTAGAAAAAAATAGTCAGAAATATAAACGTTTGAATAGTATTAGTCAATAAAAGTTATTCCGTAAGTCTGCCAGTCGCTTTCAGAAAATAGGTTTCGCTCAAACGAAGTTCTGCACGGGCATCAATCCAGTCGCTCCAAGCTTTTTGCCATTGAGCCTGCGCTTCCATATAATTTGTAATTGTTTCTAAACCCACCTCGTAACGGTTTTTACTCACCTGTAAATTTTCTTCTGCCTGGGATAATGACTTTCGAGTCAACTGGACACGTTTCATCGCATCTTCGGTATTATAACGGGCACGGGCCACTTCCAGATGCATCAATTGGGCAGTTTCTTCCTGCTTTAGGCGGGCCATTTCTTCCTCAGCTTTCATAGCTTTTACTTTATTACGTCCCTCTCCCCAGTTATAAATAGGTACTTTCAAAGATACCATCGCTCCAAAAGAGGCTACTCCCTCAGATTCTCCATTCAAGGTAAGCCCATCCCCATAACCGTAAGTAGCAGCTAACCCCAACTGAGGCATAAAATCCGAACGGACAAGAGCAACCTCATTTTCTTTCATCTCTACTTGTTTCTCTAAAATATTATACTCCGGACGTCCCGTTATACCATCTTTGCCCTCCAATATACCTGGCAAAATACTTTCTTCAAGACTATCTCTCACCAATAGCTGACTATTCAATTCTATTCCGATCACACGGCAAAGATTCATGGATGAAAGTGCCAAACCATTCGTTGCTTTACTGACCAATAACTCGGCCTCATTTTCTTTCACCTGAGCTTTCAACAGGTCGTTCGTGGAAGCCATTCCCGTTTGAACTGCATCTGCCACATTCCGAACCAACTCCTTCACCACTTCCAGATATTTTCCGGCCGCTTTTTCCTGTTCCAACACTCGCAGATATTGGCAATAAGCTTCATCTACCTCTGTCAAAACTTCCATCCGGTTATAAACAACATTCAACCCAGCCATCTCTCTACCAATAGAAGCCATACGGAAAGCTGATCTCACTTTTCCTCCCATATAAAGAGGTTGCTCCAACATCATTCCGACAGTATATGCATTCCGAAGACCTAAAGACAAATTAATATCCGGCATAAAAGCATATTGGTTAAAAACAGGCAATCCATCAGTCCCAATCACAGGCTGTCCATTATTCAACTTGATACTGTTCAATGGTAATGCCTGACTGATATCTTCCGCCTGATATACGGGCAAATAACCACCTTCTATTTTATAATCCATTTTCTTTTGCATATAGGTATATAAACCCGTTGCAGAAATTTTGGGTAAAAAATTGGCCCGGTAAGCCCTCTTCTCAAAACTTGCCTTCGCCTCCTGTTGAGTTGCAGATTGCAACTTTTTACTATTCTCAATGGCCATCCTACGGCATTTCTGTATATCAAGTTCAACTACCTGCGCCTGTAATAGCATAACTGATAAAAGAAATATTATAGATAAAACGACGTATCTCATAACCCGATTCTATTTTTGATTTATGACTCAGATTTCCGATGAACAAGTTATTAAACGCTTAATAATTACTCAACCTAAAATTTACACACCAATTTAATATTCAACTATTTTCCCCTTTTCTCTAAAGGAAAAAACAAAGCATATAACACCGGAATAAATACCAATGTGATTACAGTCCCGACTAATAATCCCCCCATAATGGTCACAGCCAACGAACCAAACAAATCATCGTTCAGTAAAGGGACCATCCCCAGAATCGTTGTCAAAGAAGCCATCATCACCGGACGAAATCTCGAAGAGGACGAATCCAATAGGGCTTGTAAACGATCTTTACCGGAAGCAATCTGTAAAGTAATTTCATCCAGCAACACTACTCCATTTTTAATCATCATCCCAATTAATCCCAAAGCACCAACTATAGCCACAAATCCAAAATCTTTACCACTAATCAACATACCAAAAACAATTCCAATGGCTGCCAATGGAAGACAAAGGAAAATAATGGCCGGTTTCCTGAAATCTTTGAACAGAGCAATCAGAATAACAATCATCAGGACAAGCGCCCAAGGCACGTTCTTAAATAAATATTGCATGGCTTCGCTGCTTGCTTTATGCTCTCCCAGCCATTGTTTGGTATATCCCTCAGGCAATGCAATCGTATCGATCAAAGGTATCAGACGTTGACGGACACTTTCAGCCGTATTACCAATTACATTATTACAGCGTGCTTTTATTGCCCGTTGCCCATTATAACGCCACACCACAGGATCTTCCCACTGGACTTTTACTCCCCGGGTAGCCTGAGTTAAAGGAGTCGATCCCACAGCTTCAGATAAAAGATCTTCTTTTTTCACAGTCCCCAGCAATAAGCCTTTCACTGTTTCAGTATTCAAACCAGTTAAAGAAGGCAATACACTCCAGACAGGAATATTTTCCAGCACATTTAATTCCTGCCCTTTACTGTCCACACTCTTAATATAAATTGGCATTGCTGTAGTCCCTTCATAATAAGATCCTACAGGTAAACCATCGGTTGCCGACAACAAAGATACCCCCACATCGGAACGGGATAACCCTGCTTGTCTGGCTATGGGCTGATAATAGTCCACCATCAATACCGGCATTTCAGGTTCCCAATCATTAGTAACCAGATTAGCCGTCGGTTCATCTTCCATAATTTGCTGAGCCTTAGCAGCTAAATCTTTCAATACTGCAGGATCAGGACCACAAAACATCAGTTCTACCGGGAAATCTTCATACATGAGATTATAACGCTTAATACGCACATAGGCATCCGGATAATGATCAATCAAATACTGTTGCAATTCAGGAATCGACGTTTTCAAAGCTTCAGCATCCTTATAATCAACAATCAACTCACCATAAGACATAGCTGGCAATGCTATTGAACGCACCAAATTATAACGCGAAGGAGTACCGCCAAAACTGGAAGTCACGTGTACTATATCCGGACGTGACAACAAATAGGCTTCTATATCTGCAATATCATGTTTAACAGTTTCCAATGTCACACCCTCCGGCATCTTGTATTCGATATAAAGCTGCGAATAGCTCAAATCAGGAAAGAAACCTTGCGGGATATAACGAAAGCACCAGGCACTCAAGCCTAACAATACAATAACAATACCCACAGCCAACTTCTTATGAAATAACATATAAGTCAAAAAGCTCCGGAATAACTGGTACATCCGGCTGCCATACACCTCAGATTCACTCATATGTTCATTTTTTACCTTCAACGAACGATCAGCATGCATAGGTATCTGTGTCAGTGCCAATACCCAACTCAACAATAAGGAAACAGCCAAAACAATAAACAAGTCACGAACATATTCCCCTACTGTATCAGGAGACATAAAAATCGGGAAAAAGGCCAAAATAGCGATCAGAGTAGCACCCAACAAAGGCATAGCAGTTTTCTTACCTATATTTGTCAAGGCTGCAGGTTTAGGAATACCGCGTTTCAAATCAACCAATATCCCATCTACAATCACAATTGCGTTATCCACCAACATCCCCATGGCAACAATTAAAGCTGCCAAAGACACCCGCTGCAAAGTACCATCCAACAAATACAATATCACAAAAGATCCTAAAACAATAATCACCAGCCCACTGCCAATAATCACTCCACTACGAAATCCCATAGTCAGCATCAATACTAAAATGACTACCAATACAGATTCAACAAGATTAATCATAAAAGTATTTATCGCTTCACGCACCCGGTCAGGCTGGAAAAATACTTTTTCAAAATCAATCCCTACCGGAATACGAGAAGATTTCAGCTGAGCCAAACGGGCATCCACTTTTTCGCCTAAAGTCACAATATTTCCACCTTTTTCCATAGAAATGGAAATCCCTAATGCCCGGGCACTATCATACCTCATTTCATTACGCGAAGGTTCCTGGTATCCACGGGACACAGAAGCAACATCTCTTAACCGCAACTGATCATTTTCATGTCCTTGAATCAATAAATTCTCAATATCACCAATGGATTCATAACTATCGTCCACTCCTACCCGTAACCGTTTATTTCCAGATTTGAAATACCCCGAATAGACCGTCTTATTCTGGCTATTCAGGGTAGACAAAATTTCAGCCGGATGCGCCCCCAGATTTGCCATTTTGTCCTGAATAATGTCAATGTTAATACAAGGCTTCCGGTCTCCGTATAAATCTACCCGCCGCACTCCGGGAATATCCTGCAACTCTCTTTTGACGAGATTTGCATATTCCACCATTTCTTCATCCGGAATGCCATCAGTCGTCATAGCATAAAACATCCCATATACATCTCCAAAATCATCCTTTACCACAGGAGTAACACAACCCGCAGGCAATTGTGAAGACGCATTCGTTACCCGACGACGTAAAATATCCCATTTTTGTTCCAATTCATCAGGAGGAACTGTCGTTTCCAGTTCTACTGTAATAATAGAAAGATCAGCCATTGATTTAGATTCCACACTGGCAATATCTCCCATTGCCCGGATCTCTTTCTCCAATATATCTGTAATTTCCAGCTCTACTTTATGAGCAGAAGCCCCCGGATACACTGTAACTACCAAAGCTTGCTTCACTTTTATTTCGGGATCCTCAAGTTTACTCATAGAAACAAAGGAAAAAATCCCGCCCACCACTAACACCAGTATTAAAAACTTTACCAGTGCCCGGTTATTCAACGCATATTCAGACAAATTCATTATTTCAAATTTTAACCACGCTTTACAAATTACAGGTAAATCTCAGACCAGATTCCAAAATTTTAAATCACGATAAACAACCAGTAATAAATGATTTTCAGTCGTCCTATTATTTTTTACAACAATCCACCAATATTTGTCGCCGGCACCGGTTTCAACAATTCAACTTTCATTCCTTCTTTCAATTTATGTACACCAGCAGTCACAACCATCTCACCTTCGTCTAAACCTTTATCGATCACCACTTTCCCATTTTTCAATATCTGCCGGATCTGAACATTGCGGCGTTCAACGCTCTTTGTTTCTGGTCGATATATCCAGACCGCTGAATTTCCCTTTTCTTCAAATATGGCTTCCAGAGGTACCTCCATCAAAGATGTTCCATCTACACCATAATCAATAACCACATTCACACTCATTCCGGCAGCTAATGCAACCCGGGTATCCGGCTTTAAACGTAACCTCACCCGGTAAAGCTGGTTTAAATTTGCTTTTTTTGCAATATCAATCAATTCCAATGGGAATGTCTCACCTGGAAAAACATCCGCCACACAGGAAAATTTCCGGAATAAATTCTGACGCACATAATCAACAGAAGGGATATCGATTTCTACCTCAAAATAATTCGTATTGATCATGGAAATAACAGGTATCCCCGCAGCTACGGTCTCATTGGCATCAAAATACTTTTTTTGTATATAACCATCAAAGGGAGCCAGTAAACGGGTATCCCTGAGAGCATTCGTATGCGCAGCATATTTGGCTGAAATTTGCTGCAAACCGGAAACCGCTTTGTCATAGTCATTTACGGGTACACTTTTCCGGTTATATAATTCAATTACCCGTTCGGCCTCAGCTTTTATTTGATTATATTCAGCTTCTGTTGCTTTCAACTGAATTTCATAATCCCGGGGATCAATCTCCGCCAACACCGTTCCTTTACGTACAAAACGACCTATTTCTGCCGGCATCCGGAGAATAGGTCCTGCTACCCGAAAAGCTAAATCAACATCCGCAGCCGCCTTAATACGTCCTGGATAGGTGATTTGCAACTCCCCCTGATGAGAACGAACCACTTCAGCTTTTACTATCATAACTTGTTTGCCGGTTGATTCCGAAGAACGACAAGCCGAGAAAAACAGAGCTATTCCCATTAAACATAGAAAATAATGATTAACCATAGCACCACCTGATTAAATGTAAATTTAAATCTTTAAATTACCGAATAATATTTGATTCCGTCTAAATAAATAATTTGAAACTCCTTATGCCTTATTATTCATCATTTTATTTATTTCATTCTGATACAATAAACATGCCAAAATAAAGTACATACCTGCTAAAATCCAAAGGCTTATGTATTCTGGGAGAACCTCATGAAGGGTAGCCCCCATATTATTTATCTTTACATACCCGTCAATGCCATGAGTCGATGGAAAAATCTTGGAAAAAGCAATCCAGTAACTTGCAATCCCTTCCCTAGGCCATGAGATACCCGAAATAAACATCAACGGAACGGAGGTAAATACAAACAATAAAAACGGTTGTTCCCTTTCTTTACTCAAGAAAGAACCTGCAATTGCAAAAAAACAACAAGCCAATAAAAAAGGAAACAGAAATAACATTAACTCCAACTTCGGAGCAATCTGAGTCAAATTAAATATCCGGGGTACAATAAAAAGCACCCAGAATGCCATCACAAAATAAATGGGCATATACAGGCAAGCTTTCCCGACAACAACACACCAAGCCCGTCGATAGGACCTGTTCATAGGCACCATACGGTGATAACGGCTACGATCCCGCGCTGTTCCTGCAAGAGTTCCTACCCCCAGCAATAAAGATTGTTGAATAACCAGAATCAAAACAGCCGGCATAATAAATGAAGCAAAACCACTTTGCGGATTAAACAACTTCACTTCGGTCACTTTTACCGGCGAAGCTGTGATCTCTTGTTGTTTTCGGGAGGCATAATCCATTCTTTCCACCTGTATCTGTTTCCCCATTTGAATAGAAACATCACTGGCAGCCTGAACCAAAGCCTTATAATTCAATAAAGCTCCCATATTACAAAACAAAGCCACATGTGCCTGTTCCCCTTTTTGAATATCCTTACTAAAATCTTCCGGAATGTCTAAAATACCATAAATATTCTTTTCATACATCAGTACCCTGGCTTCCTCCAAATTGCTGCAATGCGCTACAATATCGACACCAGGAGTGGCTCCCCACATCCGTAAAAATTCACGGCTCAAGAAGGACTGCGAATGATCAATCACAGCAACAGGCACTTCCCTGACTACCTCACCACTATATATATAAGTATAGATAACAGGATAACCCAAACACAGAAAAACAAAAAAAGTAATCACCGCATGATCGCGGAACACCGTATAAAATTCTCTCCGAAATATATAATATATATCTTTCATCTTTCTATGTTTTCCTGTTTTAATTGTACAAGTCAGCTTTCCTTCCATTCAAAACGTAAACTTAAATTTATAAATACCTATGGCAAATAGCGGTTTTCTTTTAAATCCAACTTCAATTTAGGCAAAGTCAGCAAGGGTAGGAAAACAAACAATATCAAAGCCAGATAAGGTTGCCAGGAATACCCCATCGGAATTCCATTCAAAGCCTGATCAACATACAACAAATAATAATGACGGACAGGAAATAAATTACAAACAATCTGAATCAATTGCGGCATAGAAGCCGCAGGAAAAGTAAAACCACTGATCGAAAATGATAATACACCCCACAAAGCACAAATACTTAGTGCAATCCGGCTCCTACTGGCCAATCCTGTTACAAACAATGCAAATCCCTGAGCCGACAATACTAGTAATGCCATCGCTAAAAACATCGGAAAAAATCCACTATTAAGCGGGAAATGCATATATCCGTATAAAATAGAAAGATATAACAACCCTGTCACCCAAAAAATTAAAGTCTGTGGTAATAATTTTCCCAACAAAGCCACAACAATAGATCCATTTGCCAACTGTAACCACTGATCTGCTATTTTTTCTTTAGTCTCCTGACTAATACTGTAAGAAGTAGTGAACATGGCGAACATAAATACAAAAGCTGGCATCAAAACACTAGACAAATAAATAGCATAGCTAATCCAGGGATTATTCAAAGGATGAACATCAACAGTGACAGGCATTAATTTGGCTTGTAATTGAGGTCCGTTCTCCCCTTCGGCTAACAAAAGAGCCTGCTGTACGGCCCCATTTGCCAGCACAGCTTGCAAACGCATATCTTTATAAGCTAATGAACTGGGTAAAAGATATGTCTCATTGGTATAAAAAGAAATCACCGGTTCCCTACCTGTGGTCACTTCCTGCCGGAAATCTGCCGGAATGTGAAATATCCCGTATATCTCTCCTTTTTGCATAGCTTTCCGAGCCTCGGTAAAACTGGCAGTCCGTAGGATTACATCCGTTTGAGGTATGGCTTCCAACGAAAGATACAATTGCCGTGAGAGAGCTGTATTATCCTCATCAACAACAGCAATCGGCAACTTCATCGGTAATCCTTGTTTCAGTAAATCTGCAAAAAAGAAAAAGCAAAAAACCGGAGCGAAAACCATCATAAACCAATAGATACGATGGGACGCCAAACGCCGGAACTCCCGCTTCATCAATACCGATAACATACCTGAAACACCCATAAAATCTTTTCTTTAGTGTTTACTTTCCAGCTTTTTCAGTACGGTCATTCCAGGTCTGAGTCCTTCCACCGCCTGCAAAGGCTTTGCTTTTACCCGAAACGTCTTTATATCATACTGGCCTGTGGTTTTAGTTGCTCTCCACGCTGCATAACTTCCCATATCTTTTAAATAGGTCACCTTCAATTCAATTTCTTTGTGACCCAAGGCAGGAACTACTGCTTCAAAGGTTTCTCCCATCTTAAAATCCCCTAGCTGGTCTTCCCGGACATTAAAAGAAATCCACAGATCCGATAAATCCAGAATATCCATTACCGGAGAACCTGTTCCAACCAATTCACCGACTTTTGGATAACGTTCTGATACCTCTCCATTGACAGGGGATACCAGATAGGTTTCTTTTACATAAGCCTGAATCTCTGCAACAGCGCCTTTTGCTCTTGCCAACTGTGCTTCAGCTGCCGTTTTATCTTCTTTTTGCGCTCCATTTCTGGCCATCTCATACTGTGCCTTTGCAGCCTGTTCTGTCGCTAGCATCGCTTTATAATTTGCCTCAGCTTCATCTTTTTTCTGGGCTGGTACCACTTCATTTTCAAATAGTTTTTCTACCCGGTCGAAAGTTTTTTTAGCTACTTCAGCAGCAGCTTTTGCTTTCTGCCAGGTTTGATAAGCCATTATAATCTGTTCCGAACGGGTCCCCTTATCTGCCTTCTCGCTGAATGCCCGGGCAGCGGTCTGTGCTGCTTCAGCCTGGTCATATTTGGCCATCACCTCAGGGCTATCCAATATGGCAACAGTATCTCCCTGACGGACCTGATCCCCTTCATTAAACCTGAATACCTCAATTCGTCCCGGCACTTTTCCTGAAATACGCACCTCAGTCGCCTCTGCCTCACCCTGTATATACTCCGGAGCAGGTTCCCGGAATATAAAACCAAAGATTGCAATCAACAATACCAAAACAATAATACCCGCAAAGGTGATTAATTTCCCATTTATCTTTTTCATATATGTTAAATTACAATGTTGCTAAAAATAAATATCTCTGTTTTTAATCCTTATTCGGCTACTGATTTCCCTAATACCCCGTATGCTTTTTTCAGGTATACTTCACACAATTTCATTTCTATCTGCGAATCAATTACGTCTGAATGCGCTGATAACCATGCCGTTTGAGCTTCTAATACATTGGATACCGGTATTGTTCCTTCCTGAAATCCCAGGTTAGCATATTTTAAATTCTCATCTGCTTTAATTTGATTTGTCTCTGCAACTGCCATTTTCCGGACCGCTTCTTTGATTTTAAATTGAGCCTGACTTACCTGTAATTCAATTTTTTCTTTTGCCTCCTGAAGTTTATAATTCATCAAATTCGTCTCTGCACGTGCACTACGGACACTTTTTCTCGAAGCTCCCCAGTGGAAAACCGGAGCTTTTACTCCAATTCCTACACTCCACATACCATCTAATTTCGTACTAATACCATTAAAAAAAGAAGGTGTCATAGCAAAATAATTGGCCATAAAAGCCACTGTTGGCAAGTAAGCTGAACGTGCAATTTTTTCTTTTTTACGATAAATATCTGTAGCAATGGTTAAACTTTCTACTTCTGGCCGATTAAAGTAAATCTGCTCTAAATTCATCGTCTGAGATTCATTAATGGCCAGTGTATCCAAAATTTCTTCTTTTAAGGAATACACAGTATCTACCGGAAGTCCGCAAATCTGATTCAAAGCCATTCGTGATAAAGACAAACCGTCTTCAACCCGTAATAAAGTCATCTCTGCCTGATTAAGTTTCACTTTTACCGACAACACATCTGCTTTAACAGACATTCCGGTTTCATACATCACCTCTATATCATGCATAAATTTTTTCAATGTTTGTACATATTTCTCTGCTAACTTCTGCCGGTTCACCAAAGAAATAACCTGCCAATAAGCCTCATCCGTCTCTTGAATCAAATTCTGCAGTTCCTGCTCACGTCCGCTTTGGGCCAATTTTTCTGACAAACCTGCCAACTGATTATAAGCCCTGATCTTACCTCCCATATAAATCGGTTGTGTCAATCCGACCTGCAAAACAGCTGTATTCCGATCATCCACAGTCATCGCATCTTTAGGAAGTAAAGCATAATCTTTAGGTACATACTGACCATTATTCATCACTGGTTTACCATCTCCCCCCACCATAATCTGATCCGGTCTTAAAGTCCATTTACCATCTTGTCTGATCGTACCAACCGGTAAATGAGCATCTTCAGCAAGTAAATTAATTTCCTTTTGGTTCCGCAGGTAAGTCCCCATCGCATCAATCCCAGGTAAATATTTCGTAAATGCTTCCTTCTTTTTTAACTCTGCACTTTTAATTTGCTCATCAGCTATTTTCAATTTTTTATTATTCTCGATTGCCAAACGCCTGCAATCTTCCAGGCTCATCGGTTCCTGTCCCTTTGTTCCCACTGTCCCGGCTAACAGGATAAATAATAATATGATTTCCTTCATATATACTTAATTTATAATAATAGTCTCTTTTCTCTCCTATGAATCCTTTTTAGTTAACGTATTTATATTTATACTTTTCGGTATGTATTCATATAAAAAATATTATTTACCAGATGCAAGTGAATACAGCTGTTCATATTGTGAACGTACTGCCGATAAAGCATATGAAATATCCTGATGCATAATCAGATAATTAATGACTCCGACACTAATATTCAACAAATTTTTAGCCAAAATAGAAGTATCAATATCATCCCTCAATTCACCTGCCCGCTTCGCATTTAATATCAATTGCTCCAGCTTAGACAACCGGAGCATTTTAGCAGCCAAGACAACTTTCTTTAGCTCCGGAAACAAGGCAATCACTTCCACTATCAGGGACAGACACAAAATTTCAGGAATCTCACTACTAAAAGTACGTGCCGAATAATTATCGATCTCTGTCAATTTCTTTATAGTCAAATCTACGTACTCCCGTAATGTGCTGATCCGCTCAAATTCCTCAGTACGCTGAGTAATCAACAAAGCATAATAAGCATGTACCCCTTCCTTCAAAACTTCCTCTTTATTGGTAAAATGATAATAAAACGTCCCCCTTGTAATCCTGGCTGCCCGTTCTATATCACTTAACCGTACTGCTTTGAATCCTTTTTTCAGGAATAGCAGAAAAGCTACTTCAATAATCTGTTGCCGGGTATTGTTCATCGTTTAATCAATAAATAATACTGTTCAAACTGTAACCGCATATCCGAAAAAGTAAAACGTAAATTTTCACTACTCAATTCAATATTCAGCATACTTGTTGAGACAGACATCAGATTTCGTGCCAAAACGGTTGTATCTAAATCAGCTCGGATTTCTCCCTGCTGTTTCGCTTTCAAAATCATATATTCCCAGCGGGATAAACGATTTTTGGATAATTCATTTATCCGGCAACGATACTCCGGAAATAAACCTTCCACTTCCAGTACCAGCTGAAAAAATGCCACTTCAATAATAAAGAAATCAAACAACCCTTGCAATTTTTCTGCATTCCGTTCTTTCTGCTCCACTACTACGCAGATATACTCCTTTAAAGAAGCAATCTGCAAAAATTCCTCCTCTCCCAATTCACTGACAGCTGATAAATATTTCTCTATACCAGCCTTCAATATCTCCTCTTTATTACGGAAATAATAATAAAATGCCCCCTTAGTTAAACCTGTGGCTATCTCTAAATCCTTTAATGAACAAGCTTTGTATCCTTTGTTCAGAAACTGAAAAAAAGACTTATTTACTATTTCATTTTTTAAATCCGGCATTTTTATACTTTTCGGTATGCAAAAGTAAAAAAGTTTTTTTATACTATATCGATAAACAAATATTAATTTCTATATCTCCATACATTTTTATTAATCCGGTCTACAATCACGGCAATCGCTCCGTCCCCCGTAACATTTGTAGCTGTTCCAAAACTATCCATAGCTATATAAAGGGCAATCATTAATCCTTGCGCAGTCTCATCAAAACCAAGCATAGACTGTAATAATCCCAAGGCCGCCATAATCGCCCCTCCCGGCACTCCCGGAGCTGCAACCATGGCAATTCCCAACATCATGATAAAACCGGCAAACTGCCCCAAATGGATATCCATCCCAGACATTAACATGATTGCCATAGAACACGCTACAATTTTCATTGTGCTTCCTGACAAATGGATCGTCGCACATAAGGGGATGACAAAACCGGCTAAATCAGGTCGTACTCCATTTTTTATGGTTTGTTCCAAAGTCACAGGGATTGTTGCAGCTGAAGACTGTGTCCCAAGGGCTGTCATGTATGCAGGCAACATATTCCGGAACAAACGAAACGGATTTTTTTTCCCCACAAAACCAGCAATAAAAAACTGAATAAACAATAGAATCACCGTCATGATAAAAATAACCACAATGATTTTCAAGAAAACTCCCATAATCCCTGTAACCTGACCCGAATTTGTCATATTCAGAAAAATACCAAAAATATAAAGTGGCAAAATCGGAATAATCACTGACATTATAACCTGATTGATAATATCTTTAAAATCTTCCATAACCAACTTCAAACGGTTACCATCAATGACAGACATCCCTAGTCCTAAAGTAAAAGCTAAAATCAAAGCTGACATCACCCCCATCACGGCAGGCATCTCTACAGTAAAATAAGGCTGTAAAACAACAGAAGATTCCTTTACATCTGCCGTATGGTCAGCCGAAGATAACAACCAGGGATAAACTAAATCACAAGTAAAATAAGTAAAGAAACCAGAAAAAAGAGTAAACCCATACGCCAACAAAGCCGTAACTAATAGTAATCTTCCGGCTCCTTTGCCTAAATCAGCAATCCCAGGTGCCACCAAACCCAATATCAGCAAAGGAATAATGAAATTCAAAAAATTACCAAATAAAGCATTTACAGTCAAAAAAATCCGAACCAGCCAGTCCGGGAAAAATAAAGCACAAAGTATGCCTGCAATAATAGCTATGATAATTTTAGGTAAAAGTCCTGCCTTTATTCGTTTCATAAAATCCGTTTTTAACCACAATATTAAAGATCCTCAAACGTTTTCATTTGACAATTTTACGACAAAAAAATGAGTTTGTAAACTTTAACGCACTTATAAAGTCAATAAAATTATTAATTAGTATTTTTATCCCGTCCTAAATATAACTCCATGATGACTAAAGACAAATGGCATGGTCACTTTGCCATACTGGCAACCAATTTTATTTTCGGTCTAAATACCCCCATAGCTAAAACAATTGTTCCTGATTGGATTAGTCCATATGCTTTAACTTTGGTCAGAATGTCTTTTGCAACCCTCATTTTCTGGAGCGTCGGACTTTTCAGTAAAAAAGAACAGGTTGCCAACCGTGATTTGGTCACTATATTTTTTGGTGCTCTCTTTGGTTTGGTTGGCGCACAACTTTCATTTGCCAATGCACTACGATATACTTCGCCTGTGAATATCTCCATTATTGCAGCGATGACTCCGGTTGCGGTCATGTTATTAGCTGCATTGGTGTTAAAAGAACCTATCACATTAAAGAAAGCAGCAGGTGTACTCATTGGCGCCTCAGGGGCATTATTGATTATTATGCAATCCACAATAGTCAGCAATAGTAAGGAAGGAAATATGATAGGAAATCTGCTTTGTGTAGTTAATGTAATTACGTATGCTATCTATCTGGTCATTACCCGCCCGGTATCTCAACGATACACACCGGTTACCCTAATGAAATGGATGTTCTTATTTTCTGCCCTAATTTCAATTCCTTTAGGTATCAATGACTTGCCAAAAGCAAAAGTTTTTTCTGACGCGACTAGTTTAAATATAATTCTACGATTATCTTATATTGTAATAATGGCTACAGGCATTGCCTATTTTCTGGTTCCTATGGCATTAAAAAGAATACGGCCTACTACAGTCAGTATGTATAACAATGTTCAACCCATTGTAGCTTCTATCATTGCAATCCTGATTGGTCAGGACACACTGAGTTGGGATAAACCTATTGCTGCTTGCTTGGTATTCACAGGAGTTTACCTGGTAACTCAAAGTAAATCCAGGGAAGAAATAGAGAAAAATAAAAAATAAAAGGAGGCGATCTCCTATAAATAGCCTCCTTAATATCATAACTGTTAAGTTTTAGTTCAGATAAGCGTTCAACATCCATAACAACTTCTCTTGTTCTGAAATATAAGAAGAAAATACATCCTGAGTACCGTCATCACCAATTTCTGCCGCAACCTGCAAAAGCTCACGTTCTTGTTTTAACAATACCTGGATATTTTCAACCACTCCTCTCAAACATTCATCTCCATCAGTTACATTTTCTTTCGCTTCCAATGTCGCTACTTTAGCATAGGCTGCATAAGAGTGAAGCGGTACACCACCTAAAGTCAGAACTCGCTCTGCAATTTCATCCACTTTCTCAATAGCATCATTATATAACTCTTCAAATTTTGCATGCAAAACAAAGAAGCGATTACCTCGTACATTCCAATGAAATCCTCGCAAATTCTGATAATAAATCTGATAATTAGCCAATAATTCATTTAAAAGATTGATCACTTTTTGTGATTTCTCTGTATCCAATCCGATCAAATTAGTTGCCTTCATAATTATTAATTTTTATTTAGTTTATATTATTTTTTTCTTCAATACAAATATAGGATATGTTTGAATATAAATCAAATCGATAATATTTACATTATCATTATAAATATTTATAAATATTGATTCTTAATATCTTAAAAGTAAAAACTCAGAAAAACGAAGTAATTTTTTTTCTGCACTCGGTAATTTGAATTATTATTTATACCTTAAGGTCCATAAAAACAGAAAGAAAAAAACACAAAAACTATACCTATGGAAAAACAAGCCGCATTGGATCTTTTGGACTTTATACACCAGAGTCCGACTAATTATCATGCTATCCTAAGCATCAAACAGCGTTTGCAAGCTAATGGTTTCAAACAATTATTTTCCGGGGAAGCCTGGCATATTGAACACGGAGGGAAATATTTTGTAACCAAAAATCATTCTTCTCTTTATGCCTTTGTACCCGGCAACGGAAGCATTGCAGAGGAAGGTTTTAAATTAATTTGCGCCCATAGTGATTCTCCTACTTTCCGGATTAAACCTCACGCTGAAATGTTAGTAGAGGGAAAATACCTGAAACTAAACACTGAAGTTTATGGAGGTCCTATCATGTATACCTGGTTTGACCGTCCATTATCAATGGCAGGACGGGTGATGATTAAAAGTGAAAAGCCCCTGAAACCAGCCACCCAATTTGTAAATTTCAACAGGCCGTTGTTAGAGATTCCGCATTTAGCAATTCATTTTAACCGGGCGGTCAATGATCAGGGAAATCCCCTCAGTAAACAAAAAGACATGCTTCCTGTAGTGGGGATGATCAACGATACTTTTGAAAAAGATAATTTTTTATTAAAATTGATTGCGAAAGAAATGAATGTTACAGAAGAAGACATTCTGGATTTCGACCTGACTCTATATGAATATGGTAAAGGAACTTTAGTTGGTTTGGATGACGAGTTTATTTCTTCCGGACGTTTGGACGACCTTGCCATGGTACATGCCGGTATGACAGCCCTGCTGGATTCCAAACCTTGCAATAAGACCAAAGTATTGGCTATTTTTGACAATGAAGAAGTGGGTAGCGGTACAAAACAGGGAGCTGCTTCTCCTATCCTACGTACTATCCTGGAAAGAATAGTATTTAATCAGGGAGGAAAGCCCGAGGACCTTTACCGGGCAATTCACAATTCTTTTATGATTTCTGCTGATATGGCCCATGCTTTACATCCAAACTATCCGGAAAAACACGATCCGACAAATCATCCCATCATGAATGAAGGTCCTGCAATTAAAATCAATGCCAATCAAAAATACATTACTGACGGTGATTCTGCAGCAGTCTTTGCAACAATATGCCAAATGGCTGGTGTTCCTTATCAGACATTTGTAAATCACTCTGATATGGCAGGAGGTTCTACATTGGGAAATATCCTTCTTACCCAAATGGAAATGCGGGGAGTAGACATTGGTAATCCGATGTGGGCTATGCATTCTGTTCGTGAAACTGCCGGAGTAAAAGATCAGGAATATGTTATAAAAGCATTTACAACATTTTATAATATTTAATTATTACTACTATTATTAAAATCGAAGAGGTGCAAATGCCACCTCTTTGATTTTTTTGAAATGTATTCATTTGTATCATGAAAATCATCACTTATAACGTTAATGGTTTACGTAGTGCCTTATCCAAAGGCTTCACAGATTGGTTAACCAAAGAACAACCCGATATTGTCTGCCTGCAAGAAACAAAAGCACAGCCTGATCAGATTCCCACTCTTGAATTTGAAATTCTGGGTTACCGTTCATTCTTCTTCTCTGCCCAAAAAAAGGGATACAGCGGAGTAGCCATATTAACGAAAAAAGTTCCGGATCACCTTGAATATGGTATCGGAATACCCGAATATGATAACGAAGGACGATTTTTAAGGGCAGATTATGATGATTTATCCGTAGTAAGTGTATATCATCCTTCGGGTACAACCGGTGATATCCGGCAAGCTTTTAAAATGAAATGGCTGGAAGATTTCCGTCATTACGTTATGGAACTCAGTAAAACCCATACTAAACTTATTCTCTGTGGAGATTACAACATTTGCCACCGTCCTATTGACATTCACGATCCGGTCAGGAACGCAAACAGTAGCGGTTTCCTACCCGAAGAACGCGAATGGATGAGTCTTTTTCTGGAATCAGGTTTTACAGATTCTTTCCGTCATTTCCATCCGGAAGAACCTCATCAATACACCTGGTGGAGTTTCAGAGCAAATGCACGTACCAATAACAAAGGCTGGCGTATCGACTACTGTATGGTAAGTCCGGAAGTCGTGCCTTTATTAAAAGATGCCTATATTCTGCCAGAAGTGAAACATTCAGATCATTGCCCGGCTGTTATTGAATTAAAATAACCATTCGGCTATTTTTTACCGGTAGGCAAGCCTCTACCTTTGTAACCGGCTCATCACAAGGAGTAGAATAAACATAAAATACCATGCGAAAGAAACATTTATTTTTACTAGTCTGTACTCTTCTCTGTATAACCGCAGAAGGAAAGGAATACCATGTCTCCGTTAAAGGCAACGATACCTATGACGGCACAGAGAAAAAACCCTTCCGGACTATCGGAAAGGCGGCTGAATATGCCTGTCCCGGTGATGTGATAACTGTTCATGCAGGGACCTACCGGGAGTGGATAAATCCTCCGCGCGGAGGTATCAGCGACGAGCAACGGATCGTATACCGGGCAGCTCCCGGAGAAAAGGTCGAGATAAAAGGTTCCGAACTTATCACCGACTGGGTGAAAGTCAAGAATGGTGTCTGGAAAGTGACCCTCCCGAATACCTTCTTCGGTTCTTATAACCCATATACCGACCTGATTCATGGTGACTGGTTTTATGACCAAGGTCGCATCCATCATACCGGAGAAGTCTTTCTGAACAACAAGTCTCTTTATGAGAAAGAAAACCTTGAAAAGGTGATGAATCCTGTGCCCAATAAGAATATACAGGATCCG
>URJC01000015.1 GCA_900548135.1 uncultured Odoribacter sp.
TTTCCATGAAGGGCTTTCTTTAGCAAATTTCTCCGTCTCTTTTTTCAGCCCTTCATTTTCTTCCAGGACTGTTTTGACGCATTCCATCAGATTCTTATTGCTCTTAAACATTCTTTCCATCTCCCGGATAATGTTAAAAGAATTATTTATAAATTCTTCTGCCTTATCCGCTGTGATAGCTTCGATACGCCGTACACCCGCCGACACTGAACTTTCAGATAAAATCTTAAAGAAACCAATCTGGCCAGTAGCAGCCACATGAGTACCGCCACATAACTCAATAGAATCTCCATACTTAATCACACGGACCAGGTCTCCGTATTTTTCGCCAAATATGGCAATGGCTCCCATTTCCTGAGCATTAGCAATTGGGATAGAACGGAACTCTTCCAGAGGAATATTTTTCCGGATCAATTGGTTAACAATACTGGCAACCTCAGCCAGTTGTTCCTCAGACACTTTCTGAAAATGTGAAAAGTCAAAACGTAAATGTTCATCACTCACATAAGATCCTTTTTGTTCTACATGCTTACCCAACACCTTACGTAAAGCATAGTCCAGTAAATGGGTCGCAGAATGGTTATTGGCAGTCAACACCCGTTTATGTTCATCAACTTTGGCCCGGAACACCTGAGTGACATCTTCCGGCAATTTCTCTACAATATGAATAGTAAGCCCATTCTCTTTCTTCGTATCTATAATATGAATAGTCTCATTCTCACCTACAAGTAATCCGCTATCTCCGATTTGTCCGCCTCCTTCCCCATAAAAAGGAGTGATATTAAATACCAAGTGGTAAAGGGTCTTATTTTTAGCGATAACTTTACGGTAACGGGTAATCTTCACATCAACCTCTGTATAATCATACCCAACAAACTCTTGTTCATCATCACTGATCAGTTCAATCCAATCGTCTGTATCCACAGAAGAAGCCGAACGGGAACGTGCTTTTTGAGCTTCCATTTCAGCTTTAAACTCCCGGCGGTTAACCACCAATCCTTGTTCCCTCAGGATTAATTCTGTCAAGTCAAGCGGGAAACCATAAGTATCATACAATTCAAAAGCAACATTTCCCGGAATAGTCAGGAAATTTTCTTCTTTTGTTTTAGCAATAATCCGATCCAATAACTTGATACCTTTATCCAAAGTCCGCAGAAAAGCATTTTCTTCCTCATGAATCACTTTTTCTATCAATTCCTGCTGAGCTACCAATTCAGGATAATGTCTTCCCATCACTTCTATTAATACAGGTACCAACCGATACATGAAAGCTTCTTTCTGATTCAGATAGGTATAAGCATAACGAACGGCCCGGCGAAGGATACGCCGGATAACATAACCGGCTTTTACATTGGAAGGCAATTGTCCATCAGTAATAGAAAAAGATATAGTACGTAAATGGTCAGCAATAACACGCATAGCCACATCCGACTCATGTGCATCTCCATATTGAATCCCACAAAGCTTAGCAATTTCTCCGATGATTGGAGTAAAAACATCCGTGTCATAATTCGAAGTTTTCCCTTGCACAGCCATACACAGCCGTTCAAATCCCATTCCGGTATCCACATGGTGGTTCGGAAGATTTTCCAAACTTCCATCCGCTTTACGGTTATATTGCATAAATACCAGATTCCAGATTTCAATAACCAATGGGTTATCCTGATTTACAAGCTCGCGTCCTGATTTTAATTCACGTTCGGCCTCAGACCGAAGATCTATGTGAATTTCAGAACACGGACCGCAAGGTCCCATATCCCCCATTTCCCAGAAATTATCTTTCTTATTTCCAAACAGAATACGCTCTTCTGGCAAATAATTCATCCAAATGTTCCTAGCCTCAACGTCTTGTTCCAAACCGTCTTCCTGACTACCTTCAAAGACAGTTGCATACAAGCGGTTTTTGTCCAGCTTCATGACCTCTGTCAAAAATTCCCAGGCATAAGCAATTGCCTCTTCTTTAAAATAATCGCCAAACGACCAGTTACCCAGCATTTCAAACATCGTATGATGATATGTATCATGCCCAACTTCCTCCAGGTCATTGTGTTTTCCGGATACCCGGAGACATTTTTGAGAATCCGCGACACGACGGTGCTTCGGACTTATATTACCAAGGATTATATCCTTGAATTGATTCATTCCGGCGTTGGTAAACATCAACGTAGGATCATCTTTAATGACCATTGGAGCAGAAGGTACAATAATGTGCCCTTTACTCTCAAAAAAATCCAGAAACTTTTGTCTGATCTCTGCTGATTTCATAATTTTAAACGTACTAAATAGTAATGTACTCCTGGTCCCCTCTTTTTACCTTCGGCACAACAGCCAATAAAAATTTATGTGTCCGGGGATATTAAACATACAATTCACTGACTTATAATGCTGACACGAAATAGAATTGCAAAATTAGATTATTTCTTTAACTTTGCATCGAAAAATATCAATTTTATAGAAAAAAATGGCGAAAACAGGTTATCGTTTTAATCCCGAAACGCTGTCTTACGACAAAATACACATTTCTTTCAAGAAAAAACTATGGTCTTTGATTGTTAAATTTTTTCAAAGTCTGTCTCTGGCATTGGTTATTTTCCTGGTGGTCTCTGCATTTATTGATTCTCCCAAAGAAAAAGCATTGAAACGGGAAAAAGAAGAAATCCTGGCTCAATACCATATATTAAATAATCAGATCAATCAATTGGATGAAGTGCTTAAAAACCTTGAAAACCGCGATGATAATATTTACCGGGTTATATTCGAATCAGAACCCATAGACGCTTCAATCCGCCGTGCTGGTTCAGGAGGTGTTAATAAATACGAGGCTCTAAAAGACATGGATAATGCAGAACTGATTATTAATACCAGCAAGAAACTGGATGAACTTGCAAAAGCCATGTATATCCAAAGCAAATCTTACGACGAAATAGAAACTTTGGCTAAAAATAAAATTGATATGCTGGCTTCTATTCCGGCAATTCTCCCTGTATCTTTAAAAAATAAAACCACCCGGTTTTCTTCTTCTTTCGGTTATCGTATCCATTCCATCTACAAAACCGTAAAACTACATGCAGGAATGGACTTTTCCGGAGCCGTAGGCACCCCAATTTATGCAACAGGAAACGGGAAAGTAGTCTATGCAGAAATACATCAGGGGTATGGCAAATCGGTCTTAATTGATCACGGATTCAATTACCAGACCTTATATGCGCACCTGAACAACTATAATGTTAGGGCCGGTCAAAAAGTTAAAAGAGGGGATATCATTGGATACATGGGAAACACAGGAATGTCAACTGGCCCTCACATCCATTACGAAGTAAAGAAAAATGGTATCCCGGTAGACCCGATTAACTACTATTTTAATGATCTGACTGCCGACGAATATGATCAGCTTGTAACAGAAGCCAATAATAATGGACAGACAATGGACTAATGTTATGGAACAAGACAACAAACCCTTAAAAGTGTATTATTCAATCGGCGAAGTAGCCGATATGTTTGGAGTTAATACTTCTCTGATTCGTTTCTGGGAAAAAGAATTTGATGTTATCAAACCGCATAAAAATAAAAAGGGGAACCGACAATTTACAAAAGCTGATATAGACAACTTTCACCTGATATATCATTTGGTAAAAGAAAAAGGGATGACACTCAAGGGGGCCCAACTAAAGATCCGGGAAAACAAAATTGAAACGGAAACTAATTTTGAAGTCATCAAACGTTTGAAGGCTATTAAAGAAGAATTATTGTCTATTAAAGAACAATTACAATAACAGGCATTGATACTGTATTTGTAATCTTACCTGAACGAATAATCATTATGTTGATAAAAGACATCATTGCTCTCATTGAAGAATTCGCCCCCCTCAGCCTACAAGAAAATTATGACAACGCAGGTTTAATATGCGGTAATCCGGAAGCAAAAGTAAAATCAATATTACTCACGATCGACATTACTGAAGAAGTCATTGATGAAGCCATCAACGAGGGGCATAATCTCATTTTGTCCCATCATCCGCTTATTTTCCAAGGAATAAAAAACCTTCTTCCTGATACTTATATCAAACGGTGTTTAATCAAAGCTATCCGTCACGACCTGAATATCTACTCAGCACACACGAACTTGGATGCCGTAATTCACGGAGTGAGTGGCCGTATGGCAGACAAACTGGGACTTGTGAATCAAAAAATATTGGAAACGACCGGCAAATTATTTTGCCTGACTTTCTATACTCCAACAGCAAGTGCTGAAAAAGTGCGCATGGCAGTTTTAAATTGTGGTGGCGGACATATTGGAAATTATAGCCACTGTTCTTTCAACAACCCAGGCAAAGGAACATTTTTAGCACAACCAGGAACTCATCCTTATGCCGGAGAGATTGGAAAACTCCATACAGAAACTGAAATCAAAACAGAAATCACGGTTCCGGACTACCTATTAAACAAATGTATTCAGACTTTAAAAGCAGTGCATCCCTATGAAGAACCGGTATGGAATGTCATTTGTTTGGAAAACACCAATCCGGTCACGGGATTTGGCATCATAGGAGAATTACCTGAAGCCATTGACAGTTATTCCTTTCTATACCAGATAAAAGAAACTTTTGGTTGCAAGCTCATTCGCCATACCTCCATTTGTAAACCCCAGATTCAAAAAGTAGCGGTTTGCGGGGGTTCAGGAGCCTTCCTTACTAAAAGTGCAATTGCACAACAAGCCGACATTTTTATTACAGGAGATTATAAGTATCACGATTTTTTCAATGCCGGAAATAAGTTGATTATTGCCGATATCGGCCACTATGAAAGCGAACAGTTCACAAAAGAGATCTTTTATGAGTTAGTTACAAAAAAAATATCTAACTTTGCAGTTCAGTTTTCGAAGGTCATTACAAATCCTATCAGCTATTTATAGTGATCATAGAATGATTGAAATCTGTAACTTGTAACCTGTTAACTTGTAACGAAATTTATATGGCAACAAACAACAATGAAAAACTGCAAGAACTTTCTGTTGAAGAAAAATTGCAGCATCTTTACGAATTACAACGCATTGATACGGAAATTGATAAGATCAGAACTCTGAGAGGTGAACTTCCTCTGGAAGTACAGGATTTGGAAGATGAAATTGCCGGTCTGGAAACTCGTTTGGAAAATCTGAAAAATGAGATCAATGAAGCCGATAAGAGCGTATCTACGAAAAAACAGGAAATCACCAAATCAGAAGAACTGATAAAAAAATATACCGAACAGTTAGACAATGTTCGAAATAATCGGGAATATGACGCTCTAACCAAAGAAGTGGAATTCCAGAAATTGGAAATTGAACTTCAGAACAAGCGTATCCGTGAAGCTCAAAAAACAAAAGCTGAAAAAGAAGTCAATCTGGAAATTTCCAGTAAGCAGTATGAAGAAAAAAAAGCTGACCTGGATGCTAAAAAGGCTGAGCTGGATGATATCATCGCTGAAACCCATAAAGACGAAGAAGCGTTGATACAAAAATCTGAAGATTTATCTCAAAATATAGAAGAACGTTTGTTAACCGCCTATCGGAAAATCCGTTCTAATGCCCGCAATGGTCTGGCAGTCGTCACTGTTGACCGGGATGCCTGCGGTGGGTGTTTCAACAAAATTCCACCACAGCGGCAATTGGATATCCGTTCCCGGAAAAAAATTATCGTCTGTGAATATTGCGGACGTATCCTGATCGATAAATATATCTGTGACTACGACGGCAGCATGCAGAAAGCAGATCTTGAATCAGCGATGGAAGCTCAAAAGAAAAAGAGTAGAAGAATTAAAAAATCTGATGAATAAGAAAAAGCTGCCTAGGCAGCTTTTTTATTGTAAATGATAAATCACTCAGTCTGGATAATCTAAAATCTAAAAATTTTTAAGCATGGTTGCTACAAATTACAATCCGCAAGAAAGCGAAGAGAGATGGTACAAATATTGGATGGACCATAAACTATTCCATTCAGAAGTTGACAACAGCAAAGAACCTTATTGCATTGTCATCCCTCCTCCTAATGTCACCGGAGTTCTCCACATGGGGCACATGCTCAATAATACCATACAGGATGCATTGGTTCGCCGTGCCCGCCTGCAAGGAAAAAATGCGTGTTGGGTGCCGGGTACGGATCATGCTTCTATTGCTACCGAAGCAAAAGTAGTAGCCAAGTTAAAAGGAGAAGGAATAAAAAAAACTGACCTGACCCGGGAAGAATTTCTAAAACATGCCTGGGACTGGACTCATACTCATGGAGGAATCATCCTGAAACAGTTAAAACGCCTGGGAGCTTCTTGCGATTGGGATCGTACTGCTTTTACCATGGATGAGATTCGCAGTGAAAGCGTCCTAAAAGTATTTGTAGACCTTTACAATAAAGGATTGATATACAGAGGAGTACGGATGGTCAATTGGGATCCCGCTGCTCTGACAGCTCTTTCTGACGAAGAAGTAATTTATAAAGAAGAACATAGCAAATTATACTACCTCCGGTATAAAATCGAGGGTGAGGATGGTTATGCCATCGTCGCTACTACACGTCCGGAAACAATCATGGGGGATACAGCGATGTGTATCAATCCCAATGATCCGAAAAACCAGCATTTACGAGGAAAAAAAGTAATCGTGCCGCTTGTAAACCGAGTGATACCGGTAATAGAAGATGATTATGTTGACATCGAATTTGGAACAGGTTGCCTGAAAGTGACTCCGGCACATGATGTAAACGACTATATGCTGGGAGAAAAATATAATTTACCTTCCATCGACATATTTAACGATAACGGAACTCTGAGTGAAGCTGCGGGTCTTTATGTCGGCATGGACCGTTTCAAGGTAAGGGAGCAAATTGAAAAAGACCTGCAAGAAGCAAATCTGCTTGAAAAGGTAGAAGCATACACCAATAATGTAGGCTTTTCTGAGCGTACCAATGTTCCTATTGAGCCTAAATTGTCTATGCAATGGTTCTTAAAAATGGAGCACCTGGCACAAATAGCCTTAACCCCTGTCATGAACGATGACATCCGTTTTTTCCCTGCAAAATTTAAAAATACTTACCGCCACTGGATGGAGAACATCAAAGACTGGTGTATTAGCCGGCAATTGTGGTGGGGACACCGTATTCCAGCATGGTATCTACCCGAAGGAGGATATGTTGTTGCAGCCAATGAAGAGGAAGCCCTGAAATTAGCCCGTAAAAAAACAGGTAATGATCAGCTGCAACTGACCGATCTTCGTCAGGATGAAGATTGTCTGGATACCTGGTTCTCTTCCTGGCTATGGCCGATTTCTCTGTTTGACGGTATTAATAATCCTGATAATCCTGAGATCAATTATTACTATCCTACAAACGATCTGGTAACCGGCCCGGACATTATCTTTTTCTGGGTTGCCCGTATGATTATGGCCGGTTATGAATATGAGGGAAAAATGCCATTCCGGAATGTATATTTCACGGGTATAGTCCGTGACAAACTAGGACGTAAAATGTCAAAGTCTCTGGGAAATTCCCCCGACCCGCTCGACCTGATTGATAAATACGGCGCCGATGGCGTGCGTGTGGGGATGTTATTATGTGCTCCGGCAGGTGGGGATCTACTATTCGACGAGAGTTTACCGGAACAAGGACGTAACTTTGCCACCAAAATGTGGAATGCCTTTAAATTGGTAAAATCCTGGGAAGTTGCAGACATCAAACAACCGGAACATTCCCGTTTAGCCATCCAATGGTTCACCAGTTTATTAAACAAGACCAACGAAACATTAAATATTCAATTCAAGCAATACCGGATTTCTGAAGCTTTAATGACGGTTTATACCACTTTCAGGGATGAGTTCTCTTCCTGGCTGCTGGAGATAATCAAACCAGCTTACGGACAGCCTATAGACCGTCTCACCTACGAACAGACGATCAACATTTTCGAACAGTTATTACAGCAACTTCATCCTTTTATGCCTTTCATTACTGAAGAAATATGGCAATCCTTACGCAGTCGTAAATCCGGTGAAAGCATCATGATTTCCCTGCTTCCCCAACCCACGGAATATGAAGAACAATTGCTAAATCAATTTGAAGCAGTCAAAGATATTATTGTCGGTATCCGGAATATCCGGAAACAAAACAACGTTGCTTTCAAAGAATGTCTGGACTTGAAAATAAAACAAAACGACCGTTATCCGGCCACTTTTACCAGCATCATCAGCAAAATGGGCAACCTGACTTCCATTGAAACTATAAACGAAGCCGTTAAGGGTGCCTGGAGTTTCATGGTGGATACAGTAGAATATTTCATCCCAGCCAGCGGACAAATCAATACCGAAGAAATGAAAGTCAAACTACAAGAAGAACTGGCTTATACCCGTGGTTTCCTAACTTCTGTAATGAAAAAGCTCAGTAATGAAAAATTTGTCAACGGGGCACCTGCCCAAGTAGTTGCCAACGAACGCAAAAAACAAGCAGATGCAGAGGCCAAAATCGCTGCTATAGAGTCCCAATTGGCAGAATTGAAATAACCAAAAACCAAACCTTTAATGATGAAATTAGTCATATTAACAGGGGCAGGCATGAGTGCTGAAAGCGGAATAAAAACTTTCCGTGACAGTGACGGACTATGGGAGAGCTACCGGATTGAAGACGTTTGTACCCCGGAAGCCTTAGAACGTAACCCGGAATTAGTCATCAATTTCTATAATGAAAGGCGCAAACAATTATATGACGCAGCACCCAATGCAGGCCATAAAGGTTTGGTCTCGAAAAATATTTTGATGTACAGATTATTACTCAAAATATTGACGATCTCCACGAACGGGCCGGTAGTAAACAGGTACTTCATTTACATGGAGAATTAAAAAAAGTCCGCAGCAGTAAAAATCCGAATCTGATTTACGACCTGGAAGGTTGGAAATTAAAACCCGGAACTCTTTGTGAGGATGGGTCTATGCTTCGTCCCCATGTTGTTTTTTTCGGTGAAGCAGTTCCCAACATTGAACCAGCCACCGAATTGGTTCGCCAAGCAGACATTTTCGTCATTATCGGAACCTCTTTGGCTGTATATCCGGCAGCAAGTTTATTGCATTATGCCCCTGAGAGTATACCAGTCTTTGTTATCGATCCGCATATTCCTGCTGACGCCCGCCGCCGAAACTTTCATCTGATCGAAAAAGGAGCTTCCCAAGGAGTAGCCGAATTAAAAAAATTATTGAATATACCTGATTAATAAGAACAATACGTATGGCCCGAGGCAAGAAACCCTTACTGGAAAAAATCGAAATAAAAAAAATAGCAGCAGAAGGCAAGGCTATTGCTTATATTGACGACAAGGTGTTATTTGTGCCCAACACTGTTCCCGGAGACATCGTCGATGTCCAGGTAACCCGAAAACGGAAAAGTTTCCTGGAAGGTTGTGTTACCCGGATACATCAGGCGTCTCCGTTACGGATACAACCGGAATGTACTCACTTTGGAATATGCGGAGGGTGTAAGTGGCAAAATCTGCCTTATGAAAAACAACTGGAATTCAAGCAACAGGAAATTATCGACAATTTACAACGCATAGGCAAGGTAAAACTAAAAAATGTACATCCTATTATCGGATCACAACAACAACTTTTTTACCGGAATAAACTGGAATTCACTTTTTCCAATAAGCGTTTTCTGACCAGAGAAGAAATCGGACAGACAGGAGATATTGAACGTACACCAGCTTTAGGTTTTCACGTTCCGGGATTATTTGATAAGGTTGTCGACATTAATCACTGTTATTTACAAGGTTCCCCTTCTAATGAAATCCGGAATTTCATCAGACAATTCGGCCTCACACACGGTCTCAGCTTTTATGATATCCGCCAACAACAAGGTTTTTTACGGACTTTGATTATCCGGACGGCTTCTACAGGAGAAGTGATGGTTATTATTGCTTTTGGGCATGAAGACAATGCTCAACGTGTAGCGCTCCTGGAAGCTTTAAAAGAAAATTTTCCACAACTAACCTCCCTGATGTACGTCATCAATGAAAAGTTGAACGATAGTCTGACTGACCAAGAAATTATTTGCTATCACGGCCGTGACCACATTTTTGAAGAAATGGAAGGTCTAAAGTTCAAGATCGGCCCAAAATCCTTCTATCAGACAAATTCTGAGCAAGCTTATAATTTGTATTGTGCAACCCGCAAATTAAGCGGTTTAACTGGTAATGAAACCGTTTATGACCTTTATACGGGTACAGGTACAATCGCCAATTTTATTGCCCGCAAAGCAAGAAAAGTAATCGGTATAGAATATGTACCCGAAGCCATTGAGGATGCCAGGGTAAATTCAGCTATCAATGACATAACCAATACCTTATTCTATGCCGGTGACATGAAGGATGTCTTAAATACAACTTTTATTGAACAACACGGCCATCCGGATATTATTATCACAGATCCTCCCCGTGCAGGTATGCACCCCGATGTTGTAAAAACCATACTCCAGGCATCCCCGGAGCGAATAGTATACGTCAGCTGTAATTCAGCGACTCAGGCGCGGGATCTGCAACTTATGGATGCATGTTATCAGGTAGAAGCAGTACAACCCGTAGATATGTTTCCCCATACCCACCATGTAGAAAACATAGTATTACTTACCAGAAAATAAAAAGTGGAGTTAATCTCCACTTTTTGCTTTCTTATTTTTCAAGATAAGCCCTGATCATCCAAGCTGTTTTCTCTTTCTTTTCGATCATATCTTCCAAAAAATTGGTTGTACCAGCATCATCCGTATCTTCTTCCTTTTCCAATTGTTCGATATCTTTACGAATTTCACGAATCAAAGTATCGTTATCCTGACTTAATATAGCCAACATTTGTTTAGCCTCCGGCAGAGATTCAGATTCACAATGTTCTTTAATACGGTTATGTTCCAAATAGCCAGCCAATGAGCCGATAGGCCGCTCATCCAATGAACGGATACGTTCGGCTATTGAGTCGATATCCTCAATCAAACCATTATACAAATCTTCCATAAAAACATGATAAGAATGGAAACTGACTCCTTTTACATTCCAATGGTAATTCCATGTTTTTGCTAATAATACAAAATGGTCGGATAACAAATTATTCAAGACAGTCTTACTTGCTTTTACCTGCCCTTCATTTAATCCAATATTAGCAGCCATAATCAAAGAATTTTAGAAATTAAACTTCATTTTATTATGGCTATAAACGAAGAAAAATAATTTAAGTTACCTCAAAATGTAAAGAAATGAATTACAGTGTTTCCAACCATTTTTCAAGTAAAGTAGTCCATTCCGGATAATATTCATACGAATCCCGTAATCCCCAACCATGGCCACCTTTAGGGAAAATATATAAAACAGCAGGCACATCATGCTTTTTCAAGGCTTGATAAAAACTCACACTATTCATCACCGACACAGCTTTATCATCATCACTATGCACAATAAAAGCAGGAGGAGTTTGTGCAGTCACATGCAATTCGCCGGAATATTCATTCACTTTGTCCATTCCAGGTTCTTCTCCTAACAATGCATGCCGGGAACCAGCATGTGTCAATCCGGCCTGCATAGAAATCACCGGATAAAACAAAAGAGCAAAATCAGGCCGGGAATTAAACCTTTTTATCGGCTCTGAAGCATTTTCATTTCCTTGTTCATAATGGGTCATTAAAGTGGATGCTAAGTGTCCTCCGGCAGAAAAGCCAGCAATTCCGACTTTTACCGGATAAATTCCCCATTCTTTAGCTTGCATTCTAACCCACCGGATTGCCTGCTGAGCATCAGCTAACGGGATACGTTCATGCCCGTTAGGCATACGGTATTTCAATATCACAGCTGTAATTCCCCGTTCATTCAGCCAGCGGGCAAACAAATGTCCTTCATGATTCATTGCCAAATGTGTATATCCACCTCCCGGACATATGACTATTACTTTGTTCGTATTTACCTTCTGTCCCGGACAGTATACATACATTTCGGCAACACAGCAATTAGTTACCCTCCCGTTGTCATCCTTCCTCTCTTTCCCGGCCAACCCATTTTCTTCCTCTGTTCCCATAGGCCATAACGGATATATTTCTGGATTTTGTCCTTTTATCTCTCCGCAACCTAACAAAACTGACATTCCTAAAAACAAGCTTAATAAACTAAATTTTACCATATCAAAACTCATTTCACAAATTTTATTTCCTTATTTTGCAAAAAAATTACTCATGTTACAAAACATCATCCTGGTTGGATTAGGTTCCATGTTTGGAGGGATTTCACGGTATTTGTTTTCTGATTTGATTAAACAATGGCTCCCTTCTACTTTCCCATTTGGCACTTTCTTTGTCAATATGGCAGGTTGTTTTCTCATCGGTTTATTGGGAGGATGGCTCAACCATCAACCTCTGTTAACCCACCCCCAGCGTCTGTTTCTCATCGTTGGCTTCTGTGGAAGCTTCACCACATTTTCCACATTTTCAATGGACAACCTAAATCTAATTACCTCCAAAGCCTATGGGGTATTCGCCTTAAATACCGGTGCCAGTCTTATTCTGGGCCTCCTGCTTACTTTTGCAGGTTGGAGCCTGACACAACGTTAAGATAATTCAAATCAATAAAAAATGCCGGAAAAGCCGGATACATTTTCAGTATCCTCACTTTTCCGGCATTTCAGACTTAGTCTTCTAATATCTCCGGTTAAAACCGTCTATTTCATAAAAACGGTCTGCACTATCATCTCCCAGCAGATATTTAGCAAAATGGAACCACATTCTCCTTTGGTAAAATTCACCTGCTTTATATTGATAACCATGACGTTGTCCAGGTAAAACAATCAGATCAAAATTCTTTCCGGCCTGAATCAAAGCATTAGCCATCCGGAAAGTATTCCCGGGATGCACGTTATTATCAATATCTCCCGTTACCAACAAAAGATATCCTTTAAAATTCCGGGCCAACTCTGCATTCGTTGCTATCTTACTCTTAAAAGTACTTTCTTCATAATTTCCCTTTACAGAATCTTTTACCGTCTTTTTAGTCTCTTTCACTCCATTATGCGTTTCTCCCCACCACTGATTATAAATATTATTATCGTGATTTCCGGAAGAAGATACGGCAGCCGTATAAAAATCAGGATAGGTACACAATGCTGCAGTTGACATAAAACCACCCCCGGAATGCCCGAAAATACCGACTTTCGAACGGTCAATGAACGGAAAACGATCTGCTAATTGTTCGATACCGTATTTATCATCTGCCAGAGCATAATCCCTCAACTGGTCATACCCATAAGTATGATACCATTTATCCCGTTGAGGACTTCCGCCCCGGTGTCCGAAATTGACAACAATAAATCCAACCTGCGCCAATGCCATATTATAAGCACCGGTAACCGTAAAATCAAAAGGAACAGCCTCAGTTTGCGGCCCCGGATAAACGTAAGAAATAACAGGATAAGTTTTCGTTGAATCAAAATCAACAGGTTTCCACATTACCCCATAAAGATCGGTCACCCCATCTCTGGCTTTCACCGTAAAACGTTCCGGTTTTTTCCATCCCATTTCATACAATCTTTTCAAATCGGGACTTGCTAACTCCAAAATTACTTTACCCTTGTTATCTCTCAATACAGAACGGGGTTCCAAATCTACCCTGGAATAATTATCCACCATATAACGGGCAGATTCAGACATCGCAACCCGGTGGTTAGCGTCTTCCGGCGTCAGTAAATCCACCCCTTCCTGATCTAATTTTGCTTTATAAATACAAGTATAATAAGGATTACGCCCTTTCTCACGTCCATATCCTTCAAAATAAATTGTTCTGCCTAAAGTATCTATCTTCATCATCTTGCCTGCAACCCACTGCCCGGAAGATATCGCATTTTTCAGATTTCCTTCACTGTCATAATGATAGAAATGTCCCCAACCAGTTCGTTCGGACCACCAAATAAAATCCTTACCTTCTTCCAAAATTGACAAATGATACATCTGATCATTAAAATAAGGTTTTGCCTGCTCGTTAATCAACACCTTCACCTCTCCGGTACGGGTATCTGCCCGGCAAATATCAATCTCATCACAAGTTCTCCGCTTACGCTGGAAAAAAATCTGGTTTGAATTTTTACCAGCTTGTAAAACCCGTAAAGTCTGATCCGGCCATTTATCTGTATTTATTTTCACAGGTTTACGGTCTTCCGCATCAAAAACATATAGTTCATATTGCGGCACATTCTTATCCCCAGGCATAGTGTAACGATATTCTTCTAATTTGGGCCGGTTAGCTAATACATCAATTACCCACAAATCCTTTACTTTCCGGTTATCATTCCTAACAACATAAAACTTCTTTGAATCCTTGAACCAACGTGCTTTTGCCCAGGTTCTTTTGCTACTGGTATCCCGTTCATTATAAGCATAAGAATAAAAAGGTTCGCCATCAGTTGTCAATTGAATTTCCACAGAATCCTTATCCCCTACCTTCATCATATAAAGATTATGTTTCCTGGCAAACAATACATAGGTACTGTCAGGAGCATAAGTGGCCCAATTATTCTTATTTTTTTCTGTTTTGACAGAATCCTTCTGTACCAGTAACCGGGTATCCATATTATACTCATAATTGAATTCATCAACTTGAAATTTCAGCGTTTTTTGATCGTCTTTAAATTCCAACTCCTTTAGAGGTAACGCCTTCAATGAATACGGCTTAAACGTTATCTTAGTCAATTCCTGAGCCAGATACGCATTTTCAAACAACAAACGTTTATCTCTTTTAGCCGGGTCAACAAAATACCATTGTGTCCCCTCACTCGTTCGGTAACTGAACCAAAACTTATCACTCTTTTTTAGAAAATGGGGAGCAACATTCAGACTTCCAATTTCTTCCCCGGCTCTCCGGAATTTTTCAGCTTGTTTGAAATTTGCCCGTTGTCCCCAAGCAGATTCCAACACTCCACACATCAGTAATAATAAAATAAATCTTATCATTATACACCTTATAAAAAATTAAACATTTATTCCACTTTGCAATGATAGATAAAAACATCCGTTTAAACAAAAACATTTATTAGTTTTGCAAAGGTTTCACACAATCTACATTCATCATCACGGTATGGATTTCAAAATAGTCAACAAAAAATCTGAATTTCTCTATCAGGAAATCCTGAGACGGATTCACAGACTTCAAAGTGGTGCTACTATCGATAGCCTGAAAACAGTCGGGGCCAATACTGATAATCAAATCGGAGCCAGCTATGTCTCCTTGAAACAATTGGCTTCCCAGTATCAGCCAAACGAAACATTAGCCCTGCTATTATGGAATACTCAAAAAAGAGAAGAACAAATTATTGCCTGTTTCCTCTTACCACCAGATATAAATAAGGAAAAAATTACGCAATTAATATCCCTATGCATGAGTTTTGAAATTGCAAGCTACCTCGGTTCAATTTACCTCAGTAAATATCCGGATCTGGCAGAAATAAGTGAGTACTGGCTCGATTCAGGCATTCCCTACCAACAAATTGCTATTCTGACAGCTATAGCCCGCCATCTTATAATAAATAAAAGAGATAGCAAAATTTCCAAAGCTTATTTTAATGACGTTATCCACCGAAACTTCAAAGATAAATATGTTCAGTTAGCAGCTGAACGTTATCGTTTTAACATTTAATAAATGTTAAAGGTCATTTTTAATGAGCAGGAAAACATTTTTAATAAGAAAACTTTCTTACTTTTGTATAGTTATTACGGAAAAAAAGTATTAATAAAAGGTTTAATATAAATTTACTACTATGTCAAAATTAGATTTAAGCAAGTATGGCATTACGGATGTGAAAGAAATCATTCACAATCCTTCTTACGATGAGTTATTCAAAGCTGAAACTGATCCTTCTCTAACTGGCTACGAAAAAGGCCAGGTGACTGAATTGGGCGCAGTAAACGTGATGACAGGTATTTACACCGGCCGTTCACCTAAAGATAAATTCTTTGTAAAAAATGAAGCCAGTATAGACAGTGTGTGGTGGACATCTGAAGAATACAAAAATGATAACAAACCTTGCAGTGAAGAAGCTTGGGCAGACCTGAAAGCAAAAGCCGTAAAAGAATTATCCGGCAAAAAATTGTATGTAGTAGACACATTCTGCGGAGCTAATGAAGGAACACGCCTGAAAGTACGTTTCATTATGGAAGTAGCCTGGCAGGCTCATTTTGTAAAAAATATGTTTATCCGTCCGACTGAAGCAGAATTAGCTAATTACGGAGAACCGGATTTCGTATCTTTCAATGCAGCAAAAGCCAAAGTTGATAATTACAAAGAACTGGGTCTGAACTCAGAAACTGCAACTGTATTCAATTTGAAAACCAAAGAACAGGTGATCTTGAATACTTGGTACGGCGGAGAAATGAAAAAAGGTATTTTCTCTATTATGAATTACCTGAATCCATTGCGTGGTATCGCTTCAATGCACTGTTCAGCCAATACTGACCTGAATGGTAAAAATACTGCCATTTTCTTTGGTCTGTCCGGAACAGGTAAAACTACTTTGTCTACCGATCCTAAACGTTTGTTGATCGGAGATGACGAACACGGCTGGGATGATGAAGGCGTATTCAATTACGAAGGTGGTTGTTATGCAAAAGTAATCAACCTGGATAAAGAAAGTGAACCAGATATTTACAATGCTATCAAACGTGATGCTCTTTTGGAAAACGTCACTGTTGATGCAAATGGAAAAATTGATTTCAATGATAAATCAGTTACTGAAAACACCCGTGTTTCTTATCCGATCTATCACATCAATAATATTGTCAAACCAGTATCCAAAGGTCCGGCTGCCCAACAAGTTATTTTCTTATCAGCTGATGCATTTGGTGTGTTACCTCCGGTTTCTATCCTGAATGCTGAACAAACAAAATATTATTTCTTATCCGGATTTACTGCCAAATTAGCCGGAACAGAACGTGGAATCACTGAACCGACCCCGACTTTCTCTGCTTGTTTTGGAGCTGCATTCTTATCATTGCACCCAACCAAATATGCAGAAGAACTAGTGAAGAAAATGGAAAAATCAGGAGCTAAGGCCTACTTAGTAAATACAGGATGGAACGGAACCGGGAAACGTATCTCTATCAAAGATACGCGTGGTATTATCGATGCAATCTTAGATGGTTCTATAGATAAAGCTCCGACCAAAACTATCCCGTATTTCGATTTCGTTGTTCCGACTGCTTTACCGGGTGTTGATCCGAAGATCCTTGATCCTCGCGACACTTATGCTAATGCAAGTGACTGGGAAACCAAAGCAAAAGATTTGTCAGAAAGGTTTATTAAAAACTTCAAGAAGTTTGAAGGAAATGCAGCAGGCAAAGCTCTTGTTGCCGCAGGACCAAAACTTTAATTATAAAAGCTCCTGCTTGGCAGGAGCTTTTTCATTTTATCCTTTCCGGTTTTCGGTATTTCTCATTTTTTACCCGTCAATGAAATTTTCCTTGTTTATTCATTTTTCTTTTTAGATTTATCTCTGATTCATATACCAAGGATTCAATAATAAGAATAGAGGGATACAAACAACATAATTACCAAGCAAATCATAACAAAGGGAAACTTATACAGGCCCAAATTCCAACCAAAATTCAGGTGTATCATCTTCGGTCTCCAAGCTTTTATAATTAGTCACAGGAAAAACAGAAATTGTAGAAGGTAATACCACAGTCTTAACTTCCGCAACCTGATGCATAGAATAATAGCAGGCAATAAATCCAATCACAATTCCAAAACTTAAAGCTAAAAAATAGCCTATTATACGGTGGCGAATAAAATCAGATTTTCGCATTCTGTTCATATTTTAAATCACTAATGGGTGTTACAAAGCAACCAAATCATCCCCCTGGCCGGTCTAAAGGTATCAATCAACCATTTTAAGTACTATAAAAGGGATAGCCGGAATTTCCAGCTAATCCCTGCACTGGTGCACGATATGCTGTATATTCTGAATGCCGACGGGAACCATCCCAGCGTCTGATAAGTTTTGAGAAAAGACAAAAAAGACGTGGAACTAACCTCAGAGCCGGCACGCCGAGGTGCTTGCAACACCCATAGAGACCGGATAAGGCTAGCCCACGCCAGATCATATAGTAATATACGAATCTCATAACATGGGCGTTGCCTACACCGTCTTAGTCTCTATGATGATTTCTCATCAAAAAATTGCAAGTTTTCCGACGTACTAAGACGCGTAAGTATAACGCACAATACTTCAAAACAGACAGACACCTCCTGCGCCCATCATTTAGACAAAGGAAAGCAAAAACACTGAAAAAAACAAATGTTGTAAACAAAATACAATTACTTGTCCACAAAATTTACAAAACAATCACCTCACACCCAAGAGATAATAAACAAAAATGG
>URJC01000016.1 GCA_900548135.1 uncultured Odoribacter sp.
GTTGATGGATCCTAAAAATTGGTTTATAAAATACGATCAGGTAAATGAATAAAACAATAACGGTTATGACTGGAATATATAAGAAAATAGGAATTGCACTGATGGTGCTGGCAGCCATGGCCTGTCAGGACGACATCGAGAAAGAAGATCAATTTCTGGACGATGCGACCGGAAATTTTGGGAATGTAGAGCAAAATAATCCCTATTGGATGTGGGTGGGGAGTTTCCCGGGATGGATATCTATGAATGCAGAGCGTTGTGAGGCGACGCAGATAACGGTTGACGGAGTTTATGAAAAACCGGATCCGGACAATCGGATCGGATTGAAAGATACTCCTTGGTTCAGTACAGGTTTTTATGCTGCACCCGGAGAAAAAGTAAAAGTAGTGAAACCGGCTGGTATGGGGAAGGTAAACTGGAGAATCGGTGAATGGAAATGTATTATACCCGACGGAACTGTACTGAAACGGTATAGTAAAATATATGAAACGGGAACATTGGATAAAGATACTACTGAGATTATGAATTATTTCGGTGGACATATCTATATTGTTCCTGAAGTTCCGTTTACAAAGCCTGAGACTTTCACTATTATCGGGGCGGTGAAATCTCCGGATTTTATCTTAGGAGAAACGGATGTGGATGAATGGAAGGAAGCGGTTAAGAATACGGAATTACCTTTTGCAGAATTGATAGGTAAACGTACCATCTGGACGATGTCTAAAGAGGCTTTAACTTCGATTACTCGTCCTGCAGAATTGCTGGAGCTATATGATGATTTTATAAAATATGATTTTAATGAATTCTATGGTTTTTCTGACGATGCTGTAAATCCGTTGCATAAATCTCCGACTTTTCCGCTGCGGGTAGTGCAGGACACACAAATGTGTTCCGGAGACTATCATGCCGGATATCCGATTGTGATGACAATTACCAACAAGACAATCGGCCGGGACGTGGAAGAAATGCGGAACACTTCTACGGCCATAGACTTTTTCCGTCAGGCTGGATTTAATTACCGTACCTGGTGCTGGGCGTGGAAAGACGGTAGTTTAGATAGTTATGCTTTAATGGCTTTATTGCCATATATGCATTCCCGTTGCCGTTTGTTAAAGGCTTTTCCATCGGATGTTGTGGCGAACTGGGAATTGAAAGTGAAGAATTATATGGAGAAGGCGGATGAGGGAAAAAACTTTGATTCGGATACGGACCTGGATGGTGACCGGACCCGTTTGATTCCTTATATGCAGTTGGCACAGCAATATGGTTGGAAATTATATGCTTATTTGGGGAAATGTTCACGCGAATTAAATGAAAATACGGTAAAATTGTTGAAAGTGTTGAGTGCAAATGACCGTCGTGAATTTTTCTGTAAACGGGTATGTGAATATGCCAATGCTGATTTACGTCCTTTCTTTGATGCATGGGGAATAAAATATGGGCCTTATGCTGCTGCTGATATGGCGAAATTGCCTGCTTATTCCGGAGAAGAATTCTGGAAGGTCTGGAATCCGGACTTGATCCCGGATGAGAATGAACGGACTCCGTCAAGTATTAAGCTGCCGGATGATAATTACAATAAGATTTCTGCAAGTTTTGATGAGACTGCTTGGGCGATAGACAGCAATAGCACGGTATCTGAAGGAAGTGTTGGGAATATTATAGATGGAAAAACAGATACTAAACAATTAACTATTGCAGGTGGTGGTAGCTATGTTGTATTTGCTGAATCTGGCCAAAGCCGACCGGTATATAAACCATCATTATGGGTATGTTTTGATATGAGAAAAGTTTATACAGTTGATCATATTTATATTAAACCTCGTTATTTTACGGGTTCGGCTCATGTGAATTTCTATGAATTCCAGGTTGAAGTAAAATTGAATCCTGATGATGAGTGGTTTGATTTGGGGAATTATCATATTGCAGATTGGGGAGGGAAAACTCCGACAGCGGCTCAATTGGCTTGGTATGATTTTGATGTGCCAGAGGATAAAATCGTAAGTGCACGTTACGTACGTTTGACTTTCATAAAAGGACAGAAAACTTCCGGAAAAACAAATTGGGATTATACACAAAGTGGTGGTGTTAGCGTGGATGAATTTAAATTAGGAGGAACTATCTTTCTGGGTGGAGAGGATTCCGGAGAGGAATCTGGTGAAGATACGGATTTCCCGGAATGGAATTAATCAAGTATAGTAAAAACTGAAAAGTTATGAAAATAAGAAAAGTATATATCTTAGGCCTTTTGTTTGGGGCGTTTTGTTTCGGAGCGTGCTCAGACGATGAGGTACATACAGGAATATCCGGAGAAGAGGCTCAGCCTTTTCTCGGGGTATACAAAGGAAAAATGGATGTGAAAGTCCAGGATATGGATGCAGCCAATATGTGGCAGCAGATCAGGGGGGAATATGAAGGAAACGAGTTACAGATGGGCATGGATGCTTTCCGGATTGACGATCTGGAACTGGGGGATATCTGGTTTGATCAGATTGAGACAGAAAAGCAGGGGGATGCATTAAAATTCAATGCTATGACTAATCAGGCGTTATCGGGTATCAACAATGCCAATATCAAGGTGGAAGGAAATATACAGGGAAAAAGCATGCAGGTAGATTTTACGATACAAAGTGTAAGTACCCCTGTTGTTTATGCTTCAATGCTGGCACAGAAACGTGACCGGGTAGAGCTGGACACAGCGGCTTTGGTCAGACTGTGGTTTGACGATGAGCGGGTGGTGATGCAGCCGGATATTCCGGAAACTTCCAATTCCATTACTTTTTATGTGGCTGATACGATTGCCGATACTACGCAAGTGGCATTGATTCCGCGTTTTGAATTAACAGAAGGATCAACCGTTTCCTTAGTGCCGGATGAGGAAGTGGTATTTTCAGATGGTGCAGTGAAAGTGGTTGTCTGGGCAGAGGATTCAATCCACCGCCGGGTTTATTCCCTGAATATGGATAAAGCGCAGTCACACCGTTATCCGCTGGATGAATGGCAAACCTGGCCCAGAAATGAAATGAATGCCGATCTGACTTACCTGACTCCAACCGATGAAAGCTGGCAGACTAATAATGAATGGTTCCGCGGTATGAAACAGGAAGGAACGTATGGTATGAGCGCTGCTTTCCCGGTAGAAAAAGTAGAAGATAATGTGGTAGCCGGAGCTGCAGTGAAGATTACTTCACATTATGTGGAAGAAGACGAATTATTCCCGGGTTTGCATTCAGGTATGTTCTATATGGGTGACGAGTTTATGCTAGACGAAGAACAGCCCATGAAATCTACTCCGTTTGGGGTGATGTTTGACACCAGACCTCTGAAAGTAAAAGGAAACTATCGTTATCGTCCGGGTAGTCCTTATTATGTGGGAAGCACCGTTGACCAGACCGGTATGACGGATACTTGCCGGATAATTGCTTTGTTGTATGAAGTAAACAATGAAACAGAGACTTTAGACAGTGTCAATATTTTCAATGATGACAAAGTCATTGCTTATGGTATTTTTGATGGAGCAACTACAGAAGGTGAAGGTTATATCCCGTTTGATGTGAAAATCAACTACATAAAGAGCTATTATTTTACGAAGAAGTATAAATTAGCTGTCATTTGTATGTCGAGCCGTTATGGTTATCGCCAGGAGGGTGCAGACGGAAGTGTATTGTGGGTGGACGAATTGGAAGTAATTTCACAGAAAAAGAAAGAAGAATAAGACAGATCTTTTTAGTGTTGGGGGGCCGGAGAACGTTGTTTTTTGGTCCCCTTATATTTTAAATTCAATCAGATGACAACAAGAAACAAATTCATTATTTTATGGATTCTGGGATTAATCCTGGGGTTTTGTGCCTGTAGCAGTGACAATGGTATAGAAGATACTCCCGGTACAGGGCAGGAAGAACCGGGTGGAAGTGAAGGAGATAAACCTTCTGAAGGGGATGGTGAAGGACAAGATTCTGTTGAAGTACAGAAGAAATATAGCATCCGTTATGCTGCAGATTATGAAAAGTATCTGGCAGATGCTGAACGCTGGCCTGGTTTAGTGGGGGATTCTTTGGTGGAGAAACGGCTTGAAGGAGTGAAAGTGACCATTGATGCCCGTTATACCCGAATGCATGCTAATTCCCGGTTGAGTATCGGTTCTACACCTTGGTTTAGTACCGGACTTTATGCAGCCCCGGGAGAAATTATTACAGTTGTGAGACCTCATCAGCTGACTTCAACCGGAGTAAAGGTTAGTGTAAGAATAAATGCCTCAAATTGTGATTTGAAGAATTATTCAGGGACAAAAAACAGGGCGGATAAGATCTGGGTACAGGAACAGATGAACGGGGATACGCTGGAGTTGGTAAATTATTATGGAGGTAATATCTATATTGTTCCTGCTGAGCCATTGGATAAGAAATGGACTTTTACCATTACCGGGGCTGTGAAATCACCGGATTTTGTGTTGGGTACTACCAATGAAAGTGAATGGCTGGAGGCTATCCGCAAATCGACAGTACCGATGGCTGAGTTGGAAGGTAAGCGGATTATCTGGACTTTCCCGACTAAATATCTGAAGACCTTGACCAATCCGGCAGAATTAATGGAATTTTACGATGATGCTGTAGTCAATACGTTTAACCGTTTTAATGGTTTAACAGACGATGCTTCGGATTTGTTGCATCGTTCTCCTTCGTTTAAACACCGCGGATGTGCGGACATTAATACTTGTGCCGGAGCTGCACATTCCGGATATCCTTGTATGTATGGTGAGAGCATGAATTATGCTTCCCGTTTTATTCAGCTCAACCTGATGAAAAATGAGGGTGGGGCCTGGGGATTTTTTCATGAGTTAGGACATAATTACCAGACTTGGGTATGGAAATGGGATGCCGGTCCGGGAAGTATCGGTGAAGTAACCAATAACTTGTATATTATGTACGACCGTAACCGCCGGAAAACATGGCCGCAACAGACTGAAAATTATGCGGATGTCGTGAATGGATTTGTGCTGTCCGATAAACCGGATAAGGATTTTGATGAAGGAAACGAAGGAGATTTAATACCTTCCGGAAAAGGTTCCCGGATCGTACCTTTTGTACAATTGGCTCAGAAATTTGGTTGGAAATTTTTCACTTATATGGTACGTTGTGCCCGGGAAATGGATAATGTATATGCGAATAGCCTTACAAAAGATTGGGGAAGACGTGAATTTTTCTGCAAGCGTTTGTGTGAGTTTGCACAGGCAGATATGCGGCCTTTTCTGGATGCCTGGGGAATTAAATACGGAGATGTGGCTAATGCGGAAATGGCGTCCATGCCGCCTTATGAGGGAGACAAATTCTGGGAAAGATGGGATGCTGGCGTGATTGCTTCCGTGGAGCAGTTGTCACAGTCCGATCTGGACCGGATTAAGCTGAAACTACCGGATGATACTTATAATAATGTACTGGGAGAAATAAAACGTACCGATTGGACGATCACTGCTGAAGGAAGTGTATGGAAGTGGGATAAAACAGTAGGGGGGGCGCCGGAAAAAGTACTTGATAATGACATAAAGTCCTGCATTATGTGGGTGAAACCAGGTAAGACATATTCAATTACAGCTTCCAGTTCTCCGGATGGAGAAGCACACTCGCTGACGGGAAAAGAACCAATGAGTATGACTATTGATATGCACAGTGAGGAAACATTCAATTATGCTATTATCCGGCATCGTACGGATATGACCGGCGGGGTTCATGTTCAGAAATTGAAATTACTGGGGAGTAATGATGGAAAGAATTTTGAAGAAATCAGTGAGATTACGGTGGATACTGAGCCCTCGGTTGCTCATCGGTTGGATTTAAATAAAACTTACCGTTACCGTTATGTAAAAGTTCAGATACTGGAATGGATGCAGGCGAATTATACGGTTTGTATTGCCGATTTCCGGCTTGGATGTGATTGACCATTGATTTTTTGAGATAATATTAAAACAGATTGATACAGGAATAAAACTGTAAACGTTTGTGCAGGTTTTATTTTATTTACTTTTGCTGCGGATCATTGTGAATAGGTGTTTTCAGATCACTTGGGAATTTTTGTATAATAATAGTTTTAATATGAATCAGATGAAAAAGCATTTAGTAGCTATCTTGGTTTTGTGTATGTTTTGGGCACCTGTGAGTGTGCTGGCACAGAAAAAGGACCCAATTCCTTTAAAGTATGGGGCGCAGCGTATCGGTAAACGGACGGACGAGGCAATGCAACAGTGGCGGGATAACAAATTCGGTCAATTTATCCATTTCGGTCTTTATTCATTGCTGGGAGGATATTATAATGGTAAATGTTATAATGGTGCTGCAGAATGGATTAAATCTTCTGCCCGGATTCCTAATGCAGAATATGAAAAGCTGGTATCCCAAATGGCTTTACCAAAATTCGATGCAAAAGAATGGGCAAGAATCGCAAAGCAGATGGGTGTGAAATATTCTGTGATTACAACCAAGCATCATGAAGGTTTTTGCCTTTGGCCAAGTAAATATACCGATTATACCATTGCCAATACGCCTTATGGAAAGGATCTGTTGAAGGAATATGTGGATGCCTATAATGCTGAAGGTATCGATGTGTATTTCTATTTCTCGATTATCGACTGGAACAACAAAGATTGGAGAAGTTCAATAAAATCTAAAGAAGATAGCCTGGCTTTCGAGCGGTTTAAGAAATTTACCTTGAATCAGGTAGAAGAATTGATTACCAATTACCCGACAGTGAAAGGTTTCTGGTTTGATGGGACCTGGGATGCTTCCATGGTGAAAAGTGGATCTTTTACCTATGATATAGAGAAAAAGATGCATGAATTGAAACCCGATATTATTTGTGGTAGCCGTTTACGGGTAGATGAACGCGGGGCACGCCATTTTGATTCCAATAAAAATTTGATGGGTGATTACGAACAAGGATGGGAACGCAGCCTGCCGGATAAACCACTGCCAAACGATTGGGAAGCGGTAATGACTGTTCCGGAAAATCAATGGGGATACCATGCTAATTGGCAGGGACATATCAAGAGTGCAAATGAAATCATTGAGATGATTGCTAAAGCGACTTCTCTGGATGGTAATTTCGTATTGAATTTCGGCCCCAAAGGAGATGGAGGAATCCGTAAAGAGGAACAAGACCTGGCGAAGAATATTGGTAAATGGATGGCTGTGAACGGGGAAGCAATCTATAATTGCGGCATGGCTAGTTTTAAGGAACAGAAATGGGGATATTTTACGGCGAACAAAGAGAGCAAGGCATTGTATATGATAATCACAAATCATCCGGCTACCGGACAGTTGAAAGTGAATGTGCCGCAAGGTACAGTGATTGATCAGTGTGTGCCATTGAATTCTAAAACTCCGTTGAAGCTTCAGAAAAGTACCAAGAATGAGTACGTGATTGAAGCTCCCAAGGCTAAAATGAATGAGATCTACGTTTTGAAACTGACATTGAAAAAAGGTGACTCTGTAGGTAACTACGTGGCTCCTAAAATGTAATCGGTAAAGATACGTTCTTATTGGTGTTAACGCCAAAGTGCTGTTAATTGCTTTGTAGGGTAGGGCATTAACAGTACTTTGGCGTAATTTTTTACCTAACTATGCTCTTAACCGGATGACATCTAAATAGGAAAACTTATGAAAAACAAATTTTATTTTTTATTGACAACTCTGATTTTATGGGGCTTATGTAATAGCTGCGAAAATCAGGAATTCGATTCATTGTGGGATCAGAAGGTGGAAACTAAGAGTATTTCAAATGAGGAATATGTTACCGTTAAATTTCAGCTTAAAGGAGATGGAATGGTGATTGCAAATTCTGAATCTTTAGATGAATTTTATTTATTTCAATATGAAGAATTGTATGTAAAAAAAGATGAAAAAATAACATTTGAGGTTGTTGAAGGATATTTTAAGTATTGGTTCGATGGAAACTCTGAAGCAATAGTAGAAGTTGTGGCTGAAAAAGATTGTATGATTGTAGGTGCTGTCTTTCATCCACGGCTTTTTTTGGAAATTAAGGGAAGAGGACAAATGATGGTAAATGGAAATACCATTCAAGGACCGGGTTCGTTTTCTTTTGTTTCTTTAGAAAATGATAACTTTGTTATATCGGAAGTGACGAGTTATGATTATTGGTTGGAATCATTATGGGGCTCGAATGGAATTTTCTATAGTGGTTTTGAGTCTTTAAATTTAGAGAATAATCTGACACTGTATGCAGATTTCCATGAATATAATGTGGTTTTATTTATTAGAGAAGATTCTTATGTTGAGTCTAATGCTTATGATTTGTTTCTGGATGGGTATGAATATGACATTGAGTATCAAATCCAGCCTTTTGTATATGTAGGTGGTTTTAGTTCTGTTGAAATACATAATGCTTATCTGCAAAAAGATGGTTTAAAAGGTTTAATTGTAAATAGAGGAAACAGGAGATTGTATATTACAACAGAATTTGCAGGAGATAGAAAAAATATAATCTTGGAGAAAGATCAAGAAGAAAGCCTTAAATTTTCGTCAGCCATTTATTCGGAAGATCGTAGGTTGGATTTAAATATTAGTGTAAGTTATAATTAGTATATTCATTTATCCGGTTAAGTCTAAGGCTTTATCGCAAAAGGGCGATAAAGCCTTAATTTTTACTTTTTCAAGTACCCTTTTTCTTCCATGTTTTTCATTAGCTTTTGCATGGTTTCCATTCCAATTTGTTGGGCAATGGGCATAATTTCTACGGCGATTTTGGTATTGGATTCTGCCAGTTTTTTGCCTATCGGGCTTTCATAGAATGTAATGATTCCTTGAATATCTTGCAGGCTCAGGTATTTTTGATAGATCGGTAACATGGCTTTGAGCATACGGTCGTACATGGAGATCATCTCAGTTTCCAATTCTTTCAGGAATTCATCCGGCAATTGTCCTCCCGCTTGCTGCTTGAGCATGGCTGTGATCTGAGGGGCAATTTGTTTCATGGCGTCCATGCTTTTGGAAACTTCCAGCATTTTGCTCATGGCTGCTTCATACTCTTTGTTTTCTTGAGCTTGTACCGTTATGCCTACTACCAGAAGTAGCATAAGACTGACTAAAAATTTTTTCATACTTTTTTTATTAACGATAATTGATCTGTGCTTATGGTTGTTTTTGGTTAAAAACTGAATTGTACCCGGGCCTGAATGATATCGAACTCCTGATTTCCACTCAAAGCTGTTTTTCCGGGGAGCATGCGGGTGTAATTAATCTTGGCTGCGACAAACTTATTAATAAAGTAGTTCATTCCCAAAGAAATGTCTGTGATTCTGCCACCTTGAATACTTGCATCGTTCAGGTTGGTGTTGTCGTAGCGTAAAAGGATTTCCAGGCTTTTAGGAGCGGGATTCACGATCATTCCGGTTTCCGGGTTGTAGTTGTGTTTGGCTCCCAGGATCATATAACCCATTTGGGCATATCCTCCTTTGGCATTGTAGTTTTCAGTTGCGAACCGATTGAGATGGGCCAGGAAATATTGTCCCTGAAAATACCATTTGTTGTACAGCATGATCAATTCCAGATCCAGTTTCCACTGATTGATCACCTGGTCAATCCGGGCTTCAATCAAAGTATTATCGCTTTTACTAAGCAGGTCTGTCGGAGAACCGCAACTGAAGCTTATTTGCTGGTCACTGCTATTAAAACGGGGAGCAATGCCAATATGTATCAGCTTTTTGTCTTCCATCAGTGGGCGTCCGGTTACTTTGGCAGCAAGTGAGTAGCCCTGATTCAGTGGTTGGGATTTTTCTATATCTCCATCACTGAATACACCGGCCACGACGTTTATCCAGGGTTGGTTATAACTGTAACTGATTCCCAGTTTTCTTTTATTTCCTAAAGCTTTGTCTGAAGGGGCATCCGTGATGAAACGGTAATTTGTGGTGCCTACCCGGGCATTCCCGAAAGGTTCGTAGTGGTATCCCAGGCGTATGTTGTGTTTGGCTATGCTGTAATTCAAATAGATATCTTTAAGACTGATTTTACTATCTCCATAACCCAGTTCAATTTTGGTCTCCCAATGTTCTTCGAAACGGATCACTGTGCCCAGACGCAGGTCATTAACCTGAAAACTGGTCACTGTCGAATCGCAGTTCAGTATGCCGCCGTCGAAGAATACACGTCCGATTAACTTCCAGTGGAAATTATTTTTTCCTCCACTGACAAATTCCTGAGCTATGACTTGTTGCAATAAGAAAATGGAAAAAAGACAGATAAGGAAGCCTGTGAAAAGTAATTTTTTCATGTAGTTCAATTTTGTTTTTGCAAGACAAAAGTAAGGAAACAAAAGCGAACGGAAAAGCAGAAAATAGAATTATCGCATAAATAAATCGTGTGTTTCCCTTCATCTTCCTTCGTTTCGATTAAATTGGAACAATCGTGATTTGTTGGTTTGCATCTAAACGGATGATTCCATTGTATGCGTTGCCTGCACTGTCTTTAAAACCTGAAATCTTGCCTGTTTGCCCTTTCTGGACCAATGTTTCAATTTGTTTTTCGGTTAGTTTTTTCCCTTGTATTTCCATCGGAATCAAAAAATCACAGGATTTATGATATAAGGTACATCCCCAGGCAGTTTTACCCTTGACAATCTCTCCTTTGCCACACTTGGGACATTTTAATGTTATTTTTTCCTTTGTGTCCTTGGAAGGCTGTTTTTTTTCTTTTTTCCTTTTCTTTTTCTCCTTTTCTTCTTCTGTTTTCTGGCTTGCCTCCTGGTTGGATTCTATGGGAATGGTTTTTGCTGAAGAATATTTTACGTAATGGACAATTTCATTGACCATAACTTTCAATTCTTCCATGAAATCTGCCACTTGGTAAGTGCCGTCCTCAATCATGCGTAGCTTTTTTTCCCATTGTCCGGTAAGCTCTGCTGATTTTAGTAGCTCATTCTGAATGGTATCGACTAATGCTGTTCCGGTTGTGGTGGCTAGAATACGTTTTTTATCTTTACGGATGTATTGACGTTTGAAGAGCGTTTCAATGATGTTGGCACGGGTAGAAGGACGCCCGATACCGTTTTCTTTCATCAGGTCACGTAATTCCTCATCTTCTACTTGTTTACCTGCAGTTTCCATGGCCCGTAGCAAATCGGCTTCTGTATAGTATTTGGGAGGTTGAGTTTGCTTTTCCTGTACCTCTGGGATATGGGGACCATGTTCGCCTTTTTCGTAAAGGGGCAACACATTTTCTTCGTTTTGTTTGTCGGTATTTATGCCAAATACCACCCGCCACGCCGGATCAATAATTTGTTTGCCCGTAGCTTTGAAGTCTTCACTTCCTATTTTAGCCATAACAGTTGTATTGGCAATTTCACAATCCGGATAGAAAACGGCAATGAAACGACGGGCCACCAGATCGTATACCCGTTTTTCCTCGGGAGATATATCATAACTGAATATACCGGTTGGAATGATGGCATGATGATCGGTAATCTTTTTGTCATTGAAGACTTTAGATGATTTCCGTATTTTCTTTCCCGACAGGATGGGCTTCGTAAGAGCTTCATAGGGCTTTAACCCTTGGAGTATTTTAGGAACTTTAGCATATTGGTCGTTTGGTAAAAAGTTGGTGTCTACTCGGGGATAAGTTGTCAATTTCTTTTCGTATAGCGACTGGATGATTTTTAAGGTGTTCTCAGCCGTAAAAGCGAATTTTCGATTACATTCTACCTGCAATAATGTTAAATCAAACAATTTTGGCGGATGTTCCATAGCTTTTTTCCGCTCGATGTTAAGAATTTCCAAATCGAGTGGGCTGATTTTTTCCAAAAGAGCCTCAGCCTCTTCTTTTTTATTGAATCGTCCGCGCAAGCAAGAGAAAAGTCCTTCCCTGTAATTCGTTCGTATTTCCCAATAAGTTTCCGGTTTAAAGTTCTCGATGGCTTTTTGGCGCTCAACGACCAGGGCAAGGGTGGGCGTTTGCACCCGTCCTATTGAGAGTACGTTTTTTCCTGTTCCATATTTCAGCGTATATGCCCGCGTGGCATTCATCCCTAGCAGCCAGTCGCCGATAGCCCGTGCAGAGCCAGCCGCATAAAGGGTATCGAAATCTTTCGAATCCATAAGTTTATCAAAGCCTTCCCGGATGGCTTCTTCTGTCAGCGAGGAGATCCAGAGGCGTTTGATAGGTACCCCGCATTTGGCTTTGGTTAATACCCAACGTTGAATCAGTTCCCCTTCTTGACCGGCATCCCCGCAATTGATCACCAGCTCAGCTTTTGAGACTAGTTCTTCAATAATGGCAAATTGTTTTTTTATCCCTTCATCTTCGATCAGCCGAATCCTGAATTTTGAAGGGATCATCGGTAATACCCCTAAATTCCATTTTTGCCATTTCTCCGTATATTCTCCCGGCTCTTGCAATGTGCATAAATGTCCGAAAGTCCAGGTAACGCAATATCCGTTCCCTTCCAGATACCCGTTCCGCCGGTTCGTTGCCCCCAGAATATTAGCGATTTCCTTCGCAACACTTGGTTTTTCTGCAATACACATTTTCATAATTCCGCACAACTTGATTCTGCCCACAAAGATAATGTAAACCGAAAGCAAAGCCAAGTTTACTTGAACTTTGCTGAGGTGCACCTTATTTTATCGAACGATAATGCAAACCGGGAGCGGAACGAAATGAACTTGTTCATTTCTTCCGCCGGGGGGTATTTCTTTTACCATAGTTCCCAGAAAACGGCTTTCTGAAAAAATGTTCCGGTATTTGTAAATCGTCATTGAAACCCTGATTTTTATCTCCAGGATGTCATTCTAAACGGATAAGATCCGGAATGGTATATTGTATCTAACTATTAATCTGGTAATTAATAGGGTTTGTACTGGAGTTATCTATATGCATATCCTGCTTTGTATTATGTGGTTAGTAACCCCGATAGTTATGATTATATAATAAAAAGGTCCAATTAAATCCTGGAATTTTTGAAAGGGTTGGAGTATAATGGAGCTCGGGGATACGAGGAATATGATGAGGAGGAAGGGATGATTTTCGGAATACTGCATGTTGGGGAGGAATCGTATACCTATGGAGGAGTCTCCATGATGGAGGTGAAAGAGGACTTTGAGAGGTTAAAGGCTGGAAAGTTAGTGTCTAAAGGTTGATGGAAAAGTGAAAACTAAAAGGCATAAAGGTATGGTTCCCTTATCCACACCGGATAAGGGATTTTTGTTGTATAAAAATTGTAGTTTTTGATTATTTTGGATAGGTTTGTCATAGTGAATCCCAAAATTGCAATGTATGTTTGAATATGCTGTTTCCCACGTGGAAGGTCTTGCTATATTTGCGACTCTGGTAGCAGGTTTTATCATTACAGTATTGCGTTTCTTTAACTTTAAAAGTAAGAGTGAGATCAAACAAATTTTAAAGGAGGAGTTTGATCAGGTTGTGTTACAATTGGCGTCGGAGAAAGAAACGAGCAGACTGACTGCGGCGATTTTATTGCGTCGTTTCTATAAACAGGAGAATCTGAAAAAATATGCACCATATCATCAGGAAACTATATATGTGATATCTTCTCTTTTGCGAACTCTTCCTACTGGTATTTTTCAAAAAACATTGGGAGACGGTTTGGGTTATGCTGTAGTTTTGGATCATTGTGATTTACAAAAAACGAATTTACAGGATGTTTTAATCAAAGGAAGCGGGAATAGGCCTATCCGGATGAATGGTACTGATTTGTTTATGGCTGATCTTTCTAATGCTCTTTTTGTTTGGTTGAATGCTGAAAATATTGTTTTTTATCAGGCGAATCTATATCATGCTACTTTTAAGGAATGCAATTTTAAAGGAGGTAATTTTCGTCAGGCTGATTTGACCTCTTGTCGGTTCAAAAATGTTTATTTGAATGAAGCGGACTTTACGGGTGCGATGAATATTCCCAGGGAGATTGAAAAATATCTGGTAGGAGGAGTAGTAAAATTTGATGGAATGATTACAACGCAACAGGTAGAGGAAAAGAAGAGAATTTTTTTTAGTATGCCAGGTAAGATGAGGCCTGAAGATGACATTTTGATAAGGGATTTTAGATCACGTATGGAGGCCATGGGGTATGAAGTTGTATTTTATGAGCGTAAGGAATATCGGAATTTTGGTCAGGTTGGTCATATCCGAACGTTGATTTCTGGTTGTCACGGAGTTATTGTTTTTGGCTTGAAACAACTTGAAATCAAGCAAGGTGTTTTTAGACCATCTACCAATGAGAGAGAAGTATGGTGTCAAAAGTGGTTACCGACACCCTGGAATGAAATTGAGATGGGTATGGCTTTAATGGCCGGATTGCCGGTGTTGCTTGTGAAAGATGATGAAATAAATTTGGGGCTTTTTGATGGTAAGATTAGCGAAGTTTTCATTTCGGTTTTATCGACAAATGAAGATTTTAAGAAATTAGAGGAGAACAAGAAATTTTTGCAATGGTGCGGACAGGTTGAAAGAACCGAAACTTTGGCATCCGGTAAAAAAGAGGAATAGATTTATATTTTAAAGCAAGATTCCCTTATCCGTTAATGGATAGGGGATTTTTTTGCTGTAAATTCAAAGGGTGAATGTTAAAAAAGAGGAATTTGCATTTGAATATCAACGAAGTGGCTGAAGTTGCAAACTTTATCAGGAATAATTCGAATAAAGGTAAATAAGCCTTGTAGTTTTTAAGTGAATAATTGATTTTTTAACCTGATGATTTATGGAACAAAGACCTGAAAAATCTTTTTTGACGAAAATACACTCCGGGTATATACAGTTGTGTCTGGGGATCTTTTTCGGAATTGTAGGCATTTTATTGCAATCGGGATATACGATGGCTGCTGATAGCTGGCCGGAACGCGATGGGATGCAGCAGTCACAAATGCAAAGGACTATTCGTGGGAAGGTGATGGATGATAAAGGAGTACCTATCCCCGGGGCGAATGTGTGGGTAAAGGGGACGACTTTGGGAGTAGCTACAGATGTGGAGGGAAATTATACCTTAAAGGTTAGTCCTGAGGCTAAAATATTGAATGCTTCGTTTATTGGTTATTCGGTGGCTGAGAAAAGTTTGGTGCCCGGGGTGGATGTTTATGATTTTTCTTTGGTTCCGGAATCCAAAAAACTGGATCAGGTGGTTGTGGTAGGATATGGGACTACCCGTTTAAAAGATTTGACTGGAGCGGTGTCTTCCATTGGAGCCGGTGACCTGGAGAAGGAGCCGGTGATGAATGTGGCTTCTGCTTTGCAAGGGAAAGCACCTGGGGTACAGGTATCAATGGCTTCTGCAAAACCCGGAGAACCGGTTAAAATAAGGGTAAGGGGATCCACTTCCCTGGAGGGAACGAATGAGCCTTTGTATGTGATTGACGGAATACCGTCGGATCAGGCAGATATGGTGACTATCAATCCGGATGATATCCAGTCGGTCGATATTCTGAAAGATGCTTCGGCTGCTGCAATTTATGGATCGCGGGCTGCGAATGGGGTGGTGCTGATAACCACCAAACGGGGTGTTTTGAGCGAAAAGCCACAGTTGGATTTGAAATACTTTACCAATTTTGATACACAAATTGAGAATTTCAGTATACTGAATGCCGACCAGTTCTGGGGAGTTATGATGGGGGCGGCCATCAATACGTTGAAGGTGGATCCTACGAATGAAACTGCTCTGAGCATAAAGGAGGGTACTATCCTGAAAAATGCCCATACGGACTGGTATAAGTTGTTGTCTCAGAAAGCATATACCAATACGGTGGAACTCTCGGTCAGGGGTGGAAGTTCAAAATTGAAATATTTTACTTCTTTTGGTATGAGTTTTCAGAATGGGGTTTTGAAAGGGGATGACCTGAAACGTTATACGGGACGGATCAATCTGGATTGGGACGTCACGTCTGTTTTGAAGTTTGGTACTAATATCAGTTTGGCTTATACGGATCAATCCCAGGAAGGACAGGGGTTGTGGCAAATCAAGCAATTCCGTCCGGACGTACCGGTTTATGCCGAAGACGGGAGCTATTACAAGATCGGAACTACGGACAATCCGGTTGCCAAAACTCAGATTACCAATAAAATGGATGCTTATCGCCTGAATGGAACTATTTTTGGAGAAGTACAAATCATTTCCGGGCTTCGTTACCGTTCTGCTTTATCGTTAGCGAAGAGTTTTAATTTCAGCGATCAGTATTATCCTAGTTTTTTACAGGAAGGAAATTATTATAATACGTATACAGGCAGGGCGGTAAAGGGTAGCAGTGAATCGGTCCGTACGCTTTGGGATAATACCTTGAGTTATCAGGGAATTTTCAAGGATATACATACATTGGATGCTTTGTTTGGGGTGTCATTTGAGCGTTATAAAGACGGGGATTTCGATGCTACCGGAGTGGATTTTCCAATGGATCATATTTTGACCAATCTGAATAGCGCAACAACTCCTTATGATGTGGGTGGAAATTCTGCAGCGAACGGTTTGGTTTCCGTTTTCGGACGTTTCAATTACAAATTGATGGAAAAATATCTTTTTACGTTTACGGCACGTTATGACGGTTCTTCGAAGTTTGGTTCGCATAATAAATACGGTTTCTTTCCTTCCGGTGCTATTGCCTGGAAGATTGATCAGGAACCTTTTATGAAGGGTATTACAGAGGTGAATGAATTGAAATTCCGTGTCTCCATGGGGGTGACTGGGACGCAGAATATCGGGAATTATAATAATAAAGATTTATATGGGACGAATGATTTTATGGGGAAACCGGGAATCATTCCGACTACTTTGGGAAATGATGATTTGCGATGGGAACGTACCAAACAATTTGATGTAGCCCTGGATTATGCTTTTCTGGATTACCGGCTCAGCGGGAGTATCGGATGGTATTATAAGAACACGAATGATTTGTTGTGGTATATCGATTTCCCGACTTCATTACAACCTTTCAGCGGGATGTATAAAAATATTGGCCGGGTACAAAATAAGGGGTTTGAATGGCAGTTGGATGCTAAGATTTTCAGGGAAACGGATGTGAAATGGGATCTGAGTTTTAATTTGGGTGTCAACCGCAACAAAGTGAAATCTTTAGTCTCTGAGGGTTCGCAGGAATGGGCTGGTAAAGGAGTGATTCAGGGTAGTGGAACCGAAGTTTTGGCAGAGGGCCATCCGGTAGGGGCTGTTTTGGGTTATCAGACGGCAGGAATCTTTCAGTCCTGGGAACAAATCGAGGCTTATAATAGACGCGCTCAGGAAATGAGTGAAGGAACAGTAACGTATTATTATAGCAGTGAAACCAAGCCGGGACAGATTATTTACCGGGATGTGAATGGGGACGGACATATCAGTGTGAAGGACCGGGTGATTATTGCGAATCCGGAACCGAAGTTCCAAGGGGGCTTTTCCTCGAATGTTTCGTGGAGGGGGTTATCCCTTTATGCGATGTTTAATTATTCGGTGGGAGCTGAGCGGCTTTACAACAATACGCTGCAGAATATCTCCGGTTCCCTGAATAATCTGATTGATTATAATTTATATAACCGCTGGTCGGAAGAAAATCCTTCTTCCCTGCTGCCTGCGCTTTATGTGGATGATCCCGTTCCTGCAACCAATAATTTGATGGTGCACAAAGCATCGTATCTGAAATTGTCGCATTTACGTATTCAGTACAATTTACCTGTTCTGTGGGATGCCAGGTATTATAAGGGAGGACAGGTGTATTTTGCAGTTGCGAATGTGTTCACTATTACCCGCTATCCGGGGATTGATCCTGCTTCGGTAGGAAGTGCTACAGCGAATTATGGAGGTAACTATGATAGTGATATATAT
>URJC01000017.1 GCA_900548135.1 uncultured Odoribacter sp.
TCTCAGATTTACGATCTTAGATTTACAGTTGATCTGAATCCGGTAAGATCACAGCCATGCTGAAACCCAAAATGTTTCATTTCTATTTTACATTTCGTTTAAAAATAGTTTGCCTTCAAATGAAGACCGGTTGTTTCTTCCAAGCCAAAAAGCAGGTTCATATTCTGAACCGCCTGGCCGGAAGCACCTTTCAGCAGGTTGTCAATAACCGAAGTTATCAGCATTTGTTCTCCCTGCTTACAGATATTTATGTAGCAATAGTTAGTGTTCACCACTTGTTTTAAATACAAAGGTTCATCGCTGATACAAACAAAAGGATGGGCATTATAATAAGCTTTATACAAAGCAGTAATACCTTCCAATGTTATGTCAGTACGAATCACAGTATTAATCAGAATACCCCGGGAATGACACCCTCTTACAGGCACAAAAGCCAGATCATAAGGTGTCTTTGCCCCCGCTCTCATTAACGTTTCATTGATTTCTCCAAGGTGCTGGTGTGTAAAAACTTTATAATTTGACAGATTATTATTCCGGTTACTGAAATGTGTATCTCCAGTCGGTTTCTGTCCGGCACCAGTAGAACCGGTTATCCCAAATACAGCGATCTCCTCAGGTAAACGATTGATAGAAGCTAAAGGGATTAATCCCAATTCAATGGCTGTTGCAAAACAACCCGGATTAGCAACATACTGACTCTTTGTTATCGTCTCCCGGGACAATTCCGGTAAACCATATATAAAACCACCAGCATCCTTTTCTAAACGGAAATCATTCCCTAAATCAATAATCTTCACCCATGAAGGGATCTGATGTGCATTCAGGAATTCTGCAGATACACCATGCCCCATACACAGGAACAATACGTCTATATCTTCAAAATTAATATCCGAAAAAACCAGAGAAGAATATAACAAATCACGGTGTACCTTATAAACCGCCTGGCCTTTGTGAGATTCACTCTGTATATATTTCAATTCCGCTTCAGGATGATTAATCAAAATCCGGATCAATTCTCCGGCAGTATAACCGGCAGCCCCGGCAATTCCAACCCTCATTTCATTTTAGAGTTTAAATTTACAATTCATTTACTGCGTTATAAATCCGTAATGGCATTGATAATATTTTAGTAAAGCCTTTCACGTCATCAGCAGTCCAGGCATTATTCATCTCACCATATTCAGCAAATCCTGAATTCATTAAATCGTGCGATGACTCAATACCGATCAAATCAAAATGATAAGGCCGTAACTGTATAAACACCTTTCCGCTAACATAGCGTTGGCTGTTGTCCAGGAATTTTTCAATATCACGCATCACAGGCTCGGAATACATCGCTTCATGTAAGAACATTCCGTACCAGTTTCCTAATTGTTCTTTCCAATATTGTTGCCACTTGGTCAAAGTATGTTTTTCGAGTAGTTCATGGGCTTTAATAATCAACATTGGAGCGGCAGCTTCAAATCCGACCCTCCCCTTTATACCCACAATCGTATCCCCGACATGCGTATCCCGGCCAATAGCCCAAGCACTTCCTATCGTTTCGATCTTATTAATAGCCTTTACACCTGCTAATTTCTCTCCATTGACAGCGGTAATTTCCCCCTTTTCAAATTCCAGCACTAAAGTTTCCGTACCTTCTTTTTTCAATTGAGAGGGGTAAGCTTCTTCCGGCAGATTGGTATGAGAGTGCAGTGTTTCTTTTCCACCGACAGAAGTTCCCCAAATACCTTTATTAATAGAATACTCCATTTTTTTCCAATCAGACTGCACTCCATGAGCCTTTAAATAGGCAATTTCTGTCTCCCGGGATAATTTTAAATCCCGGGTAGGGGTAATAATTTTAATATCGGGAGCAAAAACGGTAAAACAAAGGTCAAAACGCACCTGATCATTGCCAGCCCCTGTACTTCCATGTGCAATATATTGTGCTCCCACCTCTTTGGCATATTTTACAATTGCCAAAGCCTGAAACGTACGCTCTGAACTCACTGAAACCGGATAAGTTTTATTCCGCAACACATTTCCAAACACCATATACCGGATACATTTCTCATAATACTCCCCGGTCACATCCAGGTTCACATGCTTTTTTGCTCCTAATGCATATGCCTTTTCTTCCACTGCTTTCAGTTCAGCTTCGCTAAACCCGCCAGTATTGGCTAAGGCAGTATAAACTTCTAATCCCATTTCTTCACTCAGGTACTTCACACAATACGAAGTATCCAAACCACCACTATATGCTAATACAACTTTTTCCATTCTCTGATTTTAATTGTAAATTATCCTCTAACCGGTTCACTGATTCAACATCAGTCTCCTCTAATCAGAAGCCCTGAATTATGTTTTAAATTACTTTTTTCAACAATTTCACAATCCCATGGCTTTGTTTCTTTTCCGCCTCCTTCCTTTCAGCTTCTTTTTTTGCAATAGCTTCCGGATCATACACCATTCCGGTACACAAACATTTCGTCATATTCGTCCGTAATAAAATATCGTAATTCACACATGACTTACATCCTGCCCAAAACTGTTCATCATCCGTCAGTTTAGCAAAAGTCACAGGAACATATCCCAATTCGGTATTAATCCGCATCACTTGCTCACCTGTAGTTAATCCGAATAATTTTGCATGCGGAAATTTCTGACGTGACAAATCAAAAGCTGCTTTCTTGATTCGTTTTGCAACACCCATTCCTCGGTAAGAAGGTTTTACAATCAATCCGGAGTTGGCTACAAATTTTTCATGCCCCCACGACTCGATATAGCAAAATCCCACAAATTCCTCACGATTCAGGGCTATAATAGCTTTTCCCTGCTTAATCTTGTCGGCGATATATTCGTCGGTTCTCCGTGCAATACCCGTTCCCCGGGCTTTTGCTGCTTCATCAATAGTGTCATTAATAATGGTTACATACTTTAAATGCTCCTGTGAAGCAACCATAACATCTATTTTCATCTTACCTAAGGATTAAAAGTAGTTTATTTTTATTTGTTTTCTCTGTCACATAGAATGACACTGCAAATATATGCATATTTATTTACACAAAACAAATAAATATGCATATATTTTCATATAACACCCTATATTTTGCCTAAAAAATGATATTTCAAGACCTACAAACGATTGCATATTTATTCGGAGCCAAAAATATTTATGCAAAAAGAAGATACTCCCAAAAACATTTGTAACTTGCTCCTATCATTTAAACCATAAAATTTGCCTGATGAAAAATTTAGTTAATCTGAGCATATTGCTTTTAACCGTAAGCACTCTTATTTCCTGCCATAAAAATGATGTAGACCCGGACGACGATTCGGATCTCACGTTAGAACAGCGTATGAATAAATTCATCGCTAAAGAAATGCAAGACATTTATCTGTGGTCCGACCAGATAAAAAACCCCAACACCATCTCTATCAATCAAAAGCCAGCAGATTTTTTAAAGGCAATAAAGTACACAGAAGACAATTGGTCTTACCTGGAAGAAAATGATGCGACCACTAAAACTTCAGCAGAAGGCTCAGCTACTGGTTTCGGATATAAAATCATATTTTATAAAATTTCTGCTAATACGGTTATCGGGATGATTCAATATGTATATCCCAATACCCCCGCAGCAAAAGCCGGACTAAAACGAGGTGACATGATTGTCAGGTGTAATGACAACTGGCTGGATGAAAGCAATTATCTACAAGTTGTAACGGATAAGGCTGTCAGTTTGCAAACTGGCTTCCTAACCGAAACCCAGCTGATCGCTTCCAATAAATCATATGAATTGGAAATTGCAAAATTTAATCCTGATCCCATATTGTTGGATACCGTATTACAAATAGAAAACAAAAAGATAGGGTATTTGGTTTACACTTCTTTTATTGATAATCAAACTACAAGCCTATCAGACTTAAACAATGCTATCGGCAGAATCAAGGAAGCTCAGGTCGATGAGTTTATTTTAGATTTACGTTACAATACAGGAGGTATGCTTACTGCCGCCAAACAGCTCGGTAGTTTGCTGGCACCAGCAGATGCAGTAGGCCGAAGCGCCCTGTTTATCCATAAACAATGGAACGAGACTTACCAACAAAAGTTCCAAGGTATAAAGGACGCTTTGGAAATACATTTCGATCCGGGAGTTCTGACCAACAATCTGGACTTACGTAAAATATATATACTTACAGGTAAAAACACAGCTTCTGCCTCTGAAGTGATTATCTCAGGCCTGCAGGCTTATTTGTCAGAAGTTATCCTGATCGGTGAAAAAACGGTTGGAAAATATGCAGGCATGTCTAAACTTTCTTCACCTAAAGAACTGGAAAAATGGGTTTTATGGCCGGTTACTTTCACCTACACCAATCTTAACGGCGAAAGTGTAAAAGGAGGCATAGAACCCCATTTCACTGAAATTGAATATTCCAATTACCTTCCTCCTTTCGGAAACAGTGAAGATCCTTTATTAAAAAAAGCGATTGAATTAATCACAGGCAAAACGGCAACAGTTACCTTACAATCAAAAAGTAAAGCCTTTTCACCGACAAATTGGCAACCCATCAAAACAACAGAAAAATACCTGTTAATCGATTAGGCAAATATTTACAATTCTTAAAAATAAAATAATTTTAACTTATAATTTGTTACGCAAACGTTCTAAATTCAAAAAAAATTTATAGTTTTGTCACACGATAATTTATAATAGTCGATATGGAAGGAAAAAATATATTGAACCCCAACCCTTTAGTAAAATTCTTAGACAAACCACAAAAAGAATTTACAAAAGCTGATATCATCCGCTATATCATTAAAAATGAGATAGAAATGATTAATCTCCGTTACGTTGGAGCAGATGGACGTCTGAAAACTTTAAATTTCATAATCAACAGTCTGGAACACTTGGACAGCATCCTTACCTATGGGGAACGTGTTGATGGTTCGAGTTTATTTCCATATATTCAAGCAGGATCCAGCGACTTATACGTCATCCCGCGTTACCGGACAGCTTTTTTAAATCCTTTCAGTGAAATTCCTGCTATAGATATTCTTTGCAGTTATTACACCAAAGATGGTAAACCTTTGGAGAGTGCACCGGAATATACTTTGCGCAAAGCTCACGAAGAATTTAAAAAGGTTACCGGAATGGAATTTCAGGCCATGGGTGAACTGGAGTATTACGTAATCAGTGAAAAAGAGGATATTTTCGAAACTCCTGACCAAAAAGGATACCATGAATCAGTTCCTTTTTGTAAGTGGGCCAACCTACGGACAGAAGCCATGCGGGCCATTGCACAAACCGGCGGACAGATTAAATACGGACACTCTGAAGTAGGAAACTTTACTATTGGCAATTTATCATACGAACAAAACGAAATAGAGTTTCTCCCTGTAGATATTGAAGAAGCAGCTGACCAATTAGTGATCGCGAAATGGATCATGCGAACACTGGCCTACCAATATGGCGTGGATCTAACTTTCGCACCCAAAATCACCACTGGAAAAGCAGGAAGTGGCCTGCATATTCACACCCGTCTGGTTAAAGACGGTAAAAATATGTATATCACGGAAGGAAAATTGACAGATACAGCCAAAAAGGCCATTGCCGGAATCCTTAAAGTAGCCCCTTCATTAACAGCCTTTGGTAATACTAACCCAACTTCATATTTTCGTCTGGTTCCTCATCAGGAAGCTCCCACAAACATCTGTTGGGGTGACCGTAATCGTTCTGTATTGGTGAGAGTGCCTCTGGGCTGGACACAAGGGGCCAATGAGATGATCGCTGATGCCAACCCGCTGGAAAAAACCGGACATGCTGACCTGAGCATTAAACAAACTGTAGAATTCCGTTGCCCGGATGGATCTGCCGATCTATATTTATTGCTGGCAGGCTTGGCAGTTGCAGCCCGACACGGTTTCGAAATGGCTGATGCCGTCAAATATGCTGACGAAAGATATGTAAATGTCAATATTTTCGATGACGCCCACAAAGACATAACCGAAAAATTAAGCCATCTACCGACTTCTTGTGCAGAATCAGCCGACTGTCTACAACAGCAACGGAGCATCTACGAAGCACACCAGGTATTTTCTCCCGGCCTGATTGATGGACTGATCAGAAAACTGGCCTCCTACAATGATCGTAGCTTACGTCAGGAAATCGACCATGATCCAGAACAAATACAACGGCTGGTAGAAACGTACATTAATGCCGGATAATGCATAATCAATTACTACTATACTATACCACAAACTTGCGAAACTGCCCTCCGGGGCAGTTTTTTTATTTCCCGCCTATCTCTTACCATAATTTATGTATTCAATCCAAACCTCAATCCCCCTCAACCCGTTAAACTCTAAGGGATAAATTTTAAAAGAATGTCAAAACACATTATTATCAGCATTTTATTAGGCTTAACCTTCATTGGACAAGCACAAAACGTAATAACCGTAAAAGGTTCCGGATATATTCTGACACAACAACGGAAAACAGCTTTTTTTCACAGTATTGAAGTTTCGCAAAACATCTCAGTATACATTGTCCCTGGAGAATTCCAACCAATTACAGTAGAGGCAGACAATAACTTATTTCCATACATCAAAACCATCGTCCGAAACCAAATACTTAAAATATATATCCCTGACACAGTCAACATTGCCAAATTCAATGACATGAACATACTCATCAGTATGCCTACCATCCAAGTACTGCAAGCTTATCAGAATTCCTTAATAGATGCTTCTCCACAAGAATGGAATGTAAAAAATATACAATTAAAAGCCAGTTCGGGTAGCCGAATAAAACTAGCGGCTCATACTTCTCATATAGAAATTAATGCAAAAACATCCGCTATAATCGAATTAAAGGGTAAAGCAGCCTGTCTCCAAGCCCAACTTAAAAGCGCCGCCCGCTTATATGCCCGAGATTTTGAAATTGAAAAAGCCATCCTGGAATTAGCCACGCGGGCAAGAGCTGAAATAAAAGTAAATGAAGAATTAGAATATAATTTATATGGTAATGCGATGCTAATTTACCGGGGTAATCCAACTGTATCAAATCCACAAATCAATTCAGGTAGTAAAGTTATCCACAACCGATAAATAACATCCTCTGTAATGCAAAATATACTCCTATTTACATAATTGGAGTTTGATAGTTTAGTATCATCAAATGTGTATTTTGTTTAAAAATTCCTGACTTTACAAAAGTGGTCGGTAAATCTTTTGACATTTTGTTAAAGTTAGTATATGTTTGCAAAATAAATACGTAGTAGTATGATAAAAACAATCTGTGTGCTAGCGCTAATGGGAGTAGTTGCGTCCTGCACTTTAGTAAACAATCAGTATACAAGCCAATTACAGGAATTGGATTCTCAGTTGGATAGCCAGCCTCAAATGGTATGGGACAGTTTAAAAAACATGAATCCAGAAGAGTTCTCCGAATCCCAAAAGGCATATTATTACCTTTTGAGCGTTTCAGCAACTGATAAAAATTTGGTTTATTTAGAAAATGATTCAACATTAAGAGTCGCTTTAGAGTATTTTCAGGACCATAAGGATTATTATAATCTCGCCAGAAGCCAATATTATTTGGGAAAATATATCTACAATAAGCAGAAACATAAAGAAGCTTATGAATTATTCAAAGAGGCAGAATCAAATCTTAACCACTGTAAATCAAATGATTTACACTTATATGGGCTAATTTATTATCAACTTGCCAGAAGTCAAGCAAAACAAGGTTTTTTAAAAGAATCAGAAATTTTAAGTCAACAAGCTTATGATATTTTTACTCAAATTGGTGATACTGTTTCAGCAGCATATGCTTTAAAAACTAAGGGTATTGCCCAGATAGACAACAAAAATTTTAATGAAGCTAAGAATAATCTTTTCAAAAGCTTGGAAATCATATCCAACATTAAAGATCAGTCTAATAAATTTTACGAAGCTAAAAGAAGTATATTATTTAGTATAAGCCTATTCTACAAACAAATAGATAGCTTATCACAATCTTTAAAATATGGAAAAGAATGCCTATCACTTTTCCAAAAGGAAAAGAAAGAAATTCCTTCACAACATTATTGTAACGTACTATTTACATTCTATAGACAACAAAAATTTGATAGTACTAGGGTATATTGCAATAGTATGATTAGATCAGCACAACAAAATAATAATACAGTAAATCTAATAAATGGATATAGAATTTTATCTATTCTAGAAGAAAAATCAGGAAACTATAAAGAAGCATGTCAATTAAAAAATATATCGAATCGATTAAAAGATAGTCTTAATAATGTAAGAAATAAAATCAACTTGTTGGAAGTAGAAAAAAGATACAATAATGCAGAAAGTCAAAGGTTAATTTTAAAAGCAGAAAATGAAGCATTAAAAGCCTATATTACTATACCTTTTATTATACTTTGCTTTATCATCATAGGGTTACTTATTTACAACCGTCATAAAAAACTTAAAATAAAATACGATCGATTATCTGAAATGATAAAACACACAGAATGGGGATTTATGGTTACTAAAGAATTCATCACTGAAAATCACATTGCTTACGACGAATTAGAAAGAATGCTTAACCGAGAAAAGGGTCTTAATAATATCAATTCGGATCTTTACAATAAGTTTCACGAAGCCCTGATCCAACAAAAGGCAAACTATTCGGGCCGATTGTTCGACCGTTTGACAGACTTTGACGGAAATTTCGGGAAAAAATTCCAGCAACTATTTCCTGAATTCAGTATTGATGAATTATTAATGGCTTCGATGATTCATCACCAGTGGAAAATCACAGATATGACCACCATCTTTCATACCAGTATAGATGCCATCCGAAAAAGAAAGAACCGATTGTCTCATAAAATTTCTGCCAAACTGAAAAAAGAAATTGACCTGGATGAATACCTTACTAATCTCTAAAAATTGAATAGGAGGTAAAAAAAGTTCCCATTTTTATCCCTTTTTTACCTCCTAAAAATAATTGTCCACCCCTATAATCTTAATTATCCTTATAATTATCAATTATTTAATAAAGTTCATTTTTTTCATTTGTCCCCACAACTGTCCAAACAAAAAACGCATGAAAAACCATTATTCAGTATAATTTTGCTTCATCGTTTAACACAAAAACAACAGAAGCATGAAAGCAAAATTATTAATGTTAATGATGGCTATCGGAATGTTATTAAGTACTCCTATGTTGTCATACGCACAAGGTTTCACTGATGAAGATCTGGAATTCCAAGGCGGAGATTATACAGGTGACGAATTTGGTCCGGTATCTTTAGATCCTATAGTAGTAAAAGGAAATGTATCTTTTATCAATCAGGAAATTACGCTGAACTTTTTAGAAGATATGGGAACTATTACCATCTGGATCATAGATGAAAATGGAAATCTTTATCTGAGTAAAGAAGTAAATACAACTGAAGAAGTAACGACAAAGATAGACATAAAAGCTTTGCCGGCGCAAAAATACACCATTGTTTGCTTTACACCTATGGGACAACAAGGTGCATATTTTGAGCTTCGTAAATGAACATAAATTAAACTAAACTAAAACCACTACGTAGTCGGTATGACACTCCCAAGTCACATGCCGACCCTTAAAAAAAAGATTTTTTCTTTTTCTGGAGAACATAATTTAGTTTTACAAAGTAATTCTCACCAAGCTTTTTTCTCTTTGTAACTATTATGTCTCTCCAGTTTTTTTATTTATACGTCTTTTCTTCTGATTTTGTTAGCTACAATATTAACTTTGTAGCAAAACAAAAAATTTATATCATGAAAAATATCTTATTTATCCTAATTTGTTTTCTATTACCTTATGGTGGCCGGGCAGAGGAAGCGCGTTTGCTTCGCTTTCCCCACATCAACGGTAACCAAATTGTTTTCTCGTATGCCGGAGATCTCTATACGGCAACACTTCATGGAGGAAATGCCCGTAAACTAACCTCTCACATCGGTTATGAAATGTTCCCACGGATTTCTCCGGATGGGAAATACATTGCTTTTACAGGGCAATATGACGGTAACACCGAAGTTTTTGTCATTCCCTCACAAGGAGGAGAACCCAAACGTTTAACCTATACAGCTACCCTTAACCGGGATGACCTGGGTGACCGTATGGGCCCCAATAATATTGTCATTGGCTGGACTCCCGATAGCAAGAATATTTTGTTCCGTACCCGCCAATATACTTTCAACGATTTTACCGGCCAATTAATGATTGTGCCCGCCAACGGAGGCGAAGCGACTGAAATTCCGTTGAAAAACGGAGGATTCGCATCTTTTTCTCCGGATGGAAAAAAATTAGCCTACAATTATGTTTTCCGTGAATTCCGGACCTGGAAAAGATATCAGGGAGGAATGGCCGATGATATCCGGATCTTCGACTTTACCACCAAACAATCCCAGAAAATTACAGACCATATCCGTCAGGATATTATCCCCATGTGGTCTTCCGACGGTAAAAAAATCTATTTCATTTCTGACCGGGACAACGTTATGAATCTATATGTTTACGATCTATCAGATAAAACTACCCGTCAACTAACTTCCTACAAAGACTATGATATCAAATTTCCGGCCATTGGAGGAGACCAGATCGTGTATGAGTATGGAGGATATATTTATCGTTTTGATACAAAAAGCGAACAAGCAAGTAAAATTCCGGTGGAAATTGAAAACGACCAAACTTGGTCTCGTCCTGAATGGAAAAATGTCAGTGACCAAATCAATGCTATCGCGATTGCCCCTCAGGGAGAAAGAATGCTGGTTTCTGCCCGTGGAGATATTTTCTCACTACCAGCAAAAGAAGGAATTACCTATAATCTGACTAATTCTTCTAATGCCAATGACCGGCTTCCTGCCTGGTCTCCAGATGGGAAATGGATTGCCTATGTTTCCGACAAAAGTGGCGAATTCAATATCTGGTTACGTAATGCTTACAACGGAGAAGAACAGATGCTGACGAAAGACTTGAAAACCTATATTTTCCGATTTTCCTGGTCTCCCGACTCCCGTTTTATCTTGTGGAGCGAGAAAAAAAATACCCTAAACCTCACTGATATTTCCAATGGAAAAACTGAAACTATTGCTAGTTCAGGTCTCAGTCCCATTAATTCTTTCAACTGGTCACAGGATAGTCGTTATATCACTTACATTCAACCGGAAAAAGAAATGGACAACATCATGATCTATGACCGGAATACTGGTGAAAAACATCAAATTACTGACGGCTGGTACAATGTTAGTTCTCCCAATTTCAGCAAAGACGGGAAATATCTGGTTTTTGTTTCCGCCCGCTCCTTCCGTCCGACCTATAGTAATACGGAATGGAATCATGTATATAATAACATGCAAAAAATATACATTTTACCCCTGACTCAAGATGCTGCCATTCCATTTGCCCCTGAAAACGACAACATCCAGCCAGTACAGGAAAACAATACCCCTAAAAATAAAAAAGCAAACTCCGGGAAAACTAAAAATACCTCTAACAGTTCGAACGAATATGATTACAATAACATCAACAACCGTATCATCGAACTTCCTGTAGCAGCCTCAAATTATTATGGAGTAGATATGATCGGTGACAATGTCTACTACAATCGGGGAACAACCACGATCTATAATTTAAAAAACAAAAAAGAAACGAATCTGGGGGTTAGGATCAGCTTTGGTCCCGCTTACCTAAAGGCCATAGCATCTTCCGGAAACCGCATTCAGATCATAGACATTCCCACATCACCGGTAAACATCAGTAATCCAGTATCCCTGTCCGGGGTAAAAAAACAAATCGATTACCATCAGGAATGGATGCAAATTTACAACGAAAGTTGGCGTCAAATGCGTGATTTTTTCTATGCAAAAAATATGCATGGAGTAGACTGGAACAGCGTTTATGAGAAATACAAAGTACTGGTTCCATATGTAAATCATCGTACAGACCTGACTTACATCATAGGTGAAATGATTGGTGAATTGAACGTTGGGCATGCTTATTCCGCCAACGGAGAACATCCGAAGCCCGCCAGAATTCCCATGGGATTACTAGGAGCCCGATTTACAAAAGATACTTCCGGTTATTTCAAAGTGACCAAAATTATCGAAGGAGCCAACTGGAATAATGCCACCCGTTCACCGCTCACAATGCCGGGAGTAAATGTAAAAGAAGGAGATTATATCTTATCCATTAACGGAAAATCATTACAAGAAGTAGATCATATCTTTAGTGAATTAATCGGTCAAAACGGTACAACTGTAGAATTGGAAGTCAATACTATCCCTAACTTTAAGGGGGCAAGAAAAGTACTAGTAACCCCGATTGCTGACGAATCCCAGCTTTATTACTATAATTGGGTACAAAACAACATCCGTAAAGTCAGTGAAGCCACCAATGGAGAAGTAGGATATATTCATATTCCGGATATGGGGGTGGATGGTTTGAATGAATTTGTAAAACACTATTATCCCCAATTAGGAAAAAAAGCCCTGATCATTGATGATCGTGGGAACGGAGGTGGGAACGTATCTCCTATGATCACTGAACGTTTAATGCGGACTCCTCATTTCTTTACCATGCACACTAACCAAACGGAAGGATCAGTTAGTCCGGTAGGAACTTTCCTGGGTCCAAAAGTATTATTAGTGAATGAATACTCTGCATCCGATGGCGATTTATTCCCTTACCGATTTAAATACAATAAATTGGGAACAGTCATCGGACATCGCACCTGGGGTGGTGTAGTCGGATACAGCGGTACCGTTCCGGTAGTTGACGGAGGTTCGATCGTAACTCCTTCCTATGCACCCTTTGCAGCAGACGGAAGTGGCTTTATCATCGAGGGACATGGAGTTGATCCGGATATCCTGATCGAGAATGATCCGTATTTAGAATTCCAGGGAGAAGACCAGCAATTGAATAAAGCAATTGAAGTCATACTTGAAAAACTGAAGACTGAAGGCAAAGAAGCTCCGAAAATTCCTGTTTTCCCCGTAAAATAATAAGAACCCAAATAAATAGTCCCTAAAGTTCTGATTTTAGGGACTATTTATTTACCTATATTATTCTAATTTTCCAATAGCTTTCAGATAAGCTGATGCGCTCAAATGTAAGGCTGCTTTTGCATCTATCCACTGACTCCAGGCTTCTTGCCATTGTGCCTGTGCTTCCAGTAAAGCAGTCAGATTTTCCATACCTACCTGAAACTGATCCTGACTGATTTTCAAATTTTCTTCTGCTTCTTTCAGAGCATTACGCGCCATGGTGACCCGTGTTTGTGCATCCTGCAAACTAAAACGGGCAGACGCAATTTCCAATTCCATCAAGTCCGCTGATTTTTCCAGATTTAACTGGCTGATTTCTTCCTCCATCCGGGCTGAACGAACCTTATTCCGACCTTCTCCCCAATGAAAAACAGGTATCTTCAAAGCCGCCATAGCTGTAAAAGTAGCACTGGCTTCATCATCCCCATTCAGTTTTAATCCTCCCCCATAACCATAGCCGGCAGTCACTCCCAATTGCGGTAAAAAATCTGAACGGTTCAAAGCAACCTGTTTTTCTTTGAGGTTCACTTCCTGAAGCAACATATTATAATCCGGACGTTGGGTAACAGCACTATCCAAAGTCCAAATCCGGGAATCAACTTCCTCGGTCAGGGAATCGTTTAAACGGACATCGGTCTGCAAATCCAAACCAATCAGGCGACACAGGTTCATTCCTGCCAAAACCTGTCCATTCCGGGCTTTCTGCACCATTAATTCAGCTTCATTATATCGAACCTGTGCTTTCAGCACCTCGTTTGCCATAGACAACCCCACCGTCTGAGCATCTTTCAAATTTTTCACCAATTCCTTCACTACCCCCCGGTATTTTTCAGCAGCAATCACCTGTTCCCTGACCCGCATCAGTTGCCAATATGCTTGTTCCGTTTCCAATAACACCTCTGAACGTGTCAGTTTGATATTTGCGTCAGCAATATACTCACCTGCTTTTGCCATCTGGTGGGCTGTCCTGATCTTACCTCCCATATAGACCGGTTGTTTCAGCTGTATACCGGCAGAATAAACTCCCCTCAGACTCAATTGCAACTTAATATCCGGTAAAAAGGCATATTCATTAAAAACCGGATTTCCATCCGTTCCCATCACAGGCCGCTGAGTAGCGGGATCTATCATAACATTAGGCTCTAACTGCCCATTTTCACCAGGTTTATAAGTCGGTAAATATCCCCCCTTCAATTTATAATTATATTTCTTCTGGTTATATAATCCCAACCCGACAGCTGAGACTTCAGGTAAAAAATCAGCCCGGTACATTTTTACCTCATAGTTCGCTTTCTTTTGTTGTTTATCGGCTATGCGAACCTCATGGCTACTCTGTAATGCCATATCCCGGCACATTTGCAAATTCAGGTCTACCTGTGCCGATACCCAAACCGGAAAAAGAAACAACAACAAGAGTACTGTTTTCATACTATTTCATTTTAAGGACAAAAATTTTCCCATCATTTTTATTTCAACCCAAATGGATCTGTGCCGCGCGTTTATTTTCTTTCTCCGGATGCCGGATATGAAAGAAAAGAGAATAAAGGATAGGTAAAATAATCAAGGTAATAATAGTACCTATAAACAAACCACCCATAATTGTAACGGCCAAAGCTCCAAACATATCATCATTCACCAAAGGAATCATCCCCAGAATCGTCGTCATCGCAGCCAGAAATACCGGCCGCAAACGGGAGGTAGAAGCATCTACCAATGCCAGAAACCGATCTTTGCCTGACCGGATCTGAATATCCACCTCATCCACCAAAACGACTCCATTTTTAATCATCATTCCCACCAATCCCAAAGCCCCGACAATAGCGACAAACCCAAATTCCTTATCAGCCAACAACATGCCTGCAACGACTCCAGTAATCGCCAAGGGCAAACACAGCAGAATCATCAGGGGTTTCTTGAAATCCTTAAACAAGGCAATCAATATAGCCAGAATAATCACGACGGCTATCGGAACATTTTTAAACAAATAAGACTGCGACTGTGTACTCGCCAGGTACTCTCCTTGCCATTCGGTTTTATACCCGGGAGGAATCTGTATGGCATTTATTTTGGGTAACAAACTATTCCGGGCTGCCGTTGTAGTATATTCCGGTACATTATTACACTGTGCAGAAATAGCACGTTGTCCATTATAACGGCGAACCACCGGAACTTCCCATCCAACATCAATACCAGCACTAGCCTGATTAAGCGGAACAGAACCGATAACCCGTTGTAAAAGCTGGCTTTCACTAAGCATACCAGTCATCAATTCACGTACCGTAGCCAAGCCAATCCCATTAGTAGAGGGAACCATACTCCAGACAGGAACATTATTCAACCTACCGGGCCGTTCTCCCAAAGCATCAACACTTTTAAGATAAATAGGCAACGCATGTTCACCCTCATAATAAGAGCCGATAGGAAGACCATCCGTTGCAGCAAGTACTGCCAACCCAACATCTTCACGGGACAAATTGACGTCCCTGGCAATAGCTTGCTGATAACGGACACCCATAGCCGGCGTTTCAGGCCCCCAATCATTCGTCACTAACATAATGGTAGAATCAGCCCTCATAATATCCTCCACCTGGGCACAAAGCTCTTTCAACACTGCAGGATCCGGTCCTGAAATCATAAACTGGATCGGAAAATCCATATACATCAAATTGTATCGTTTCATCCGAACATAAGCCTGTGGATAATGAGACGATAAATAAGCCTGTAATTCAGGTAAATTATCTTTTAAAGAAGAAGGCGAAGTAAAATCCACAATCAATTCCCCATAACTGAGTGACGGCTCTGCCACAGTCCTCACCAGGTTATACCGGGAAGGGGTACCCCCTAAACTCGTAGTCACAGCCGTTATTTCAGACCTTGACATCAGGTATTTTTCCATCGAGGCCAAATCCGCCTTCACTGCTTCCGGATTAGTTCCGAAAGGCATTTTATATTCTATATAAAGCTGGTTATAACTCAAATCCGGGAAAAAACCTTGTTGGATGAAACGGTATCCATACACACTAACAATCAATAAAATCACTGTTGCGACAATAAACACCCAACGATAATAAATTGAGAATTTCAGAAGCCCCTGATATTTCCGGTAAACACGCCCATTAAATGGATTATCACTTTCACCCGGTCCTACTGGTTTAGGTTTAAATGCCCGATCGGCTTGAATTGGTACATAAGCTAAAGCCAATACCCAACTTAACCAAAGCGAAACTGCCAACACGATAAACAAATCCCGGACATATTCCCCCGTTGTATCGGGAGACATATAAATTGGTAAAAAAGTTAGAATACCAATCGTAGTAGCCCCCAACAATGCCCAGGCAGTCTTTTTCGTAATATTGACCAAAGCCGCCGGTTTGGGGATTCCCCGCTTTAAATCCACCATAATCCCATCGGTAATCACAATAGCATTATCCACCAACATCCCCATGGCTACGATAAAAGAAGCCAAGGATACCCGTTGCAAAGTACCATGCATCATGTGTAATATCACAAAAGAACCCAAAACAACAACAACTAAACCGATACCAATGATATATCCGCTCCGGAACCCCATCGATAACATGACAACAAAAATCACAATCAATACAGATTCTATCAGATTAACCATAAACACACTGATAGCACTCTGCACCCGTGTCGGTTGGAAAAACACTTTCTCAAAATTTATGCCTGCCGGTACAAGCGTCTGTTTTAATTCATCCAGTTTTTGATCAATTTTCTTACCCAACTGAATAATATTTCCGCCTTTCTGCATCGCTATAGAAATCGCTATTGCCGGTAAAGTATCGTAAATCAGCCCTTCACGCTGAGGTTCTACGTAACCTTTGGTAATTTGCGCTACATCGCCCAACCGGATATGGTCTTCCTCATGTCCCCGGATCAATAAATTTGAAATATCCCCAATATCCCCAAAACTACCGTCTACGCCAACCCGGACCCGTTTGTCACCGCTGTTATAATATCCGGAGTAAACCGTTGCATTTTGTCCTCTTAGGGTGAGTATAATCTCAGCAGGATGTACCCCCAAATTGGCCATTTTAGCCTCCTGGATATCTATATTGATACAAGCTTGCCGTTCCCCATAAATATCAACGCTACTGACACCATCAATATCTAACACCGTCCGGCGCACCAACTGAGCGTAATCCATCATTTCCTGATACCCAAAGCCATCTGAAGTCATAGCATAGAACATACCATATACATCCCCGAAATCATCCAGTACCATAGAAGGCTGTGCCCCTGAAGGTAACTGAGTCTGCACATTAGCCACTTTCCGTCTTAAAATATCCCAGTATTGCTGAAGGTCATCCGGAGGAACTGTACTTGCCAATTCTACCAAAATATAGGATACATCGTCCATCGAACGCGACTCAACATGATCCAGATCCCCCATGGAAC
>URJC01000018.1 GCA_900548135.1 uncultured Odoribacter sp.
ATGCCCGAAAAGTATTTCTATCGCTCATATAGCACGCCTGAACCGCGAATTCCTGAAAGCAAAATTGAAAGACTAATAAAACACTTCCGAAAAAGTGTTTTTCGAAAGTAAATGCTTTTAAAGAAAAATGCTATCTTTACCAGATAGCATTTTTTATTACCCGATAATGAAAACTCATCTGTATTTTCTTTTCCCAATCGTACTATGCCTCACCCACAGCTCCAAGAAGTAAAAGAACGATAATCCACTGATTTTTATAAAACAAATAAATGATATGCAACTCTTTTACCGCGAAAAAGGCAATTCTTCCTATCCGCCCCTGATCCTGCTGCATGGATTATGGGGAGCTTCTGACAACTGGTTGGGAGTGGCAAACCAACTAGCCACACATTTTCATGTCCTTCTCCCGGACTTCCGTAACCACGGCCACTCTCCCCACGATGATGTACACGATTATTCTGCTTTAAGTGAAGATATTACAGATTTTATCGGCAGCCTGAATTTACCCACCCCTCCCTTTATCGCCGGACATTCTATGGGAGGGAAAGCATTGATGCTCTTGCTACTGAAAAGACCGGAAATCGTACAAAAAGCAGCAATTATCGATATATGTCCCCGGAATTATGAAGTCAATAACTTTCATCAGGAACTATTCGGCAAACTAGCACGATTCTCCCTCCGGCATTATACCAGCCGCCAGGAACTACATGTCCGTCTACGGGAAGAATTTTCTTCAGAAGAATTATATCAGATAGCTCTCAAGAATATACAGAAAACATCTTCCGGCTTTGAATGGAGAATAAATCTGAAAGCAATCTGCAACAATCTGTTCCAATTGATGTCATGGCCTCCTACCGGCAACACAACTTATTCTAAACCGATCCTGTTTATCAAGGGAGAATATTCAGATTACATCAGCCCTCATGATTTACCGGCTATTTATACCCTATTTCCAGCAGCGGAGCTCTATACCTTACCTTCTGACCACCAAATACATATCCGTCAGCCACAGCTTCTTGCCCGCACTCTTGATCATTTTTTTTCCGATTCTATTCCTTCAGATACTTTTTAGTGAAATAAGCCACGGCCTGTACATTAGCATATCCATAATTATCGTTGACCGGATCAATGCCCGGTTCATACAATAAAGCTGTCAGACGAACCACATAAGTTTCTCCCTTTTTCAATTCATTGAGACGGTTTACTTCACCTGCTGTAGTGGATTTTACAGTAAGTGAAGCAGTTCCCGGAGTTTGAATACGACTGACAAAATAAGGAGTTCTCAAATCCATATACTTATCCAATACTTCAATACGGTAATATACTTTTGGCAAAGCATAGGGAGTCCAGGAAACAAGCATGTCCCCCGAATTATCGTTGATATTCAAATTGGTTTCAGCCGGCAAACGCCCAGTCAGGTTCTCCCGGTAAAGTGAATCCCGTAATTTCAAATGAATATCTTTTCCCACGCGGATATAAAACCTCACTTCCCTTTTTCCTGCTTCGGGATCCACATACAAAGGCATCTCCTCTATCCAGAAATAATCATTATTCTTCAAATTCACCTGGTTTCCGTCAGCCATCAACAACTTTCCTTCCCGCACATCCAAATTTCCACGGACATCAACCCCGACATAGGTCTTAAGCTGATTCCCCGCAGTATACTCGTTCACCAGAAAAGCATCTGCGGTCAAATCTCCCAAATACCCCAAAGAAGACGTATATTCCCGGCTTCCCTGTTCATTGATGATCGCCTGGATATAATTTTCCCCACTATGTTGTACATGCCATATCACCTCATTTCCATCATGATAATGGAAGGTGATCTTATTTTCATTCGACGTCCAGGTTCCAACGGTATATTCCCTCCGGCCACTGAAGTCTATATTTTTCAAAGCACCTCCATTTTCCATCCGGATCACCTCAAGCAAATCCTGTCCACCAAAGCTATTTTTATCACCAACCCAAGCATTATAATACCAATCCTTACCCGTCAGGTACGACATATCCAACTGGGTATCATCCCTAGCATCATCCTTACTACAAGCACAAAAAAAACTTACCAAACAAGCCACCATCAGTAATTTACCAATTTTCATCATCTCTATTTTACATTTAAAAGCGAAACTTTCCGGAAAAATAAATTCTTCCGTTTACAACCATTCTGATTTTACAATTAGTTATATCTTTGTAAAGAACAATTTTTATACCAAAGTTATGCTTTATCCTCTAAAATTCAAACCTATCCTCAAACAAACGATCTGGGGAGGTCATAAATTAGCCAGTAAAAGTGAAAATTCTAACTTACAAAACGCTATCGGCGAAAGCTGGGAAATTTCCGGAGTCCAGGACAATGTCTCTGTAGTCTCCGAAGGTCCATTGGAAGAAAACACATTGGAAGAACTGATTGAAGTTTACATGGGTGATCTGGTTGGGGATAAAATCTACGGACAATTTGGGATCGAATTTCCCTTACTGATAAAGTACATCGACGCCAGTGACAACCTATCCATACAAGTCCACCCTGATGATGCCATAGCAAAAGAACGCCACAATGCCTATGGTAAAACTGAAATGTGGTATATCCTGGATGCTGAACCCAATGCACAATTAATCATGGGTTTCAAAAAAGAAACCACAAAAGCAGCATATTTGCAAGCTCTACATAACAATACCCTACCCGATCTGCTGAATGTAGAAAAAGTAAATAAAGGAGATTGCTTTTTTATCCCTGCAGGAACTGTCCATGCCATCTGCAAAGGTTGCTTCTTAGCAGAAATCCAGCAAACATCTGACATCACCTATCGTATCTATGACTACGACCGACGCGACAAAAACGGAAATCCACGTGAGCTGCACACCGACCTGGCCAGTGATGTAATCAATTATAGTAAACAACAACAACACGCCATCCACTACCATCAACACGAAAATCATACCGAAGAATTAGTGGAATGCAACTATTTCACAACAAACTACCTGAAATTCAACAAAGAAATTGAGAAAGATTATATCCGGATAGACTCATTTGTCATTTATATGTGCCTACACGGAAGTTTTAATCTCGTTTACAATGTCGACAAAACAGTCAAAGTCACGAAAGGAGAAACCGTTCTGGTCCCTGCCATTATCAAGAACCTTTTCCTGATACCTGAAAAGGAAGCCGAACTACTGGAAATCTATATTCAATAAACTAAAAAGCTGTCCAAAAGTGTTTTTGGACAGCCTTCTGATCATCAAAACAGATCTTTAGAAATAATAATTGAACCCAACTGAAGCACCCAGATTCAGTTCTAATCCAAAACTTCTGTTAGTTACTTTATTATCGCTATCTACCTTATAGGTATCGGCTTGATAACTCAAATCTCCTGTTTTAAATGTAATACCTATCCGGTCAATTGGTTTAAATTCAAAACTCAACAAAGACAAACCGGTATAAAAAGAAAAAAGATCCATATCCTCTGTTTTACTATCCGTTAATTCCTCTTTATATTTTCCGACAGCAAATCCTATATAAAATGTTGGAACATAATAAAACTTTTCGCCCAAAGAAACATAGTACTTGGCTACAGGCTGAATTAAAAAACGGCCCGTTTTATTAAACAACTCGTCATCAACCGAATTATTGTTTCTTTCTTTAGTAAGCCAGTAACCGATCCCAAGTCCAACCGAAAATTTGTCAGCCACAAAATAATTGAATTCAGGAATAATGCGAAACTCACGGTCACCTTTGTAAGTCTCTGAACTGGAATCATAAGTCAATTTACTACTCTTTGAAATCCAGGATAAAGAACCAGAAACAACAAAATCTCCTTTCTGCTGGGCAAATAAAGAAACAGATAACACCACTAAAAATGAAATTAATAATAACTTTTTCATATCACCATGATTTTAAGGATTAGAATTTACAAATATAAGGATTTAAAAAAAACATCAAAATTTTACTAAATTTATTCAAACGAAAAAACGTTGAAACTGAATTTTCAGATCAGTTCCAACGGCTCGTATACTCAGGGAAAAACTCAATTCATCTCCATATGTTCCTGATCTGTCAATTTCTCACAATAATGACATTTCAAAACAATCGGAGCAGCATTCACGACAGCGAACTTCGTCTTCACTTTCTCATGATTAGTGATACATTTGGGGTTCATACATTTCACAATCCCTTCCACTCTTTCTGGAACATTCACTTTTTTCTTTTCCACTACATCATAATCACGGATAATATTAATCTTAGCTGAAGGAGCAACCAAAGCCAGCTTATTCACCTCATCATCTTCCAGAAACTTATCCCAGATTTTAATAATCGCTTTCTTACCTAATTTTGTACTACGCAGGTTCGTACCCAACGTCATTGCATTCTCCATGGAAGCAATCCCTAATACATTGATCACATCAAATAATTTATCAGCCGGTATATGATCTATCACTGTACCGTTCTCTATAGCACTTACCTGTAATTCCTTTTTAGCCATAACAAAATCATTTCAAATTGTAAATTTTAGATTTCAAATTCAGGATTGTCCGATTGTAATTTACACTCTACAACCTAAAATTATTTCAGTCCCAATGCTTTGCAAATAATAGCCTGACGGGCAAATACTCCATTGCGGGCTTGTTCGAAATAATAAGCTTTCGGATTCTCGTCCACATCAACGTCGATCTCGTTCACCCGGGGCAGTGGATGCAAAATCCGCATATTCTCTTTAGCAGTCGCTAACATAGCATTCCGGAGAATATACACATTTTTCACCTTCTCATATTCCAAAGGATCTGCAAAACGTTCCCGCTGTACACGTGTCATATATAAAATATCAGCCTTATCAATCACTTCATCCAATTCCGTATGTTCATAGTATGGAATATTCAGTTCCTTCAGATGCAACTTATAAGCCTCAGGCATTTGCAATGATTCAGGGGCTACAAAATGAAAAGTAGGATGAAAATGGCTCATTGCCTGTAATAAAGAATGAACTGTACGTCCATACTTCAAATCACCTACCATACAGATATTCAAATTCTCCAATGTCCCCTGAGTTTTATAAATAGAATACAAATCCAGCATCGTCTGCGAAGGATGCTGATTGGCCCCGTCACCCGCATTGACCACCGGATGTACCGCAACTTCACTCGCATAACGGGCTGCCCCTTCCACTGGATGACGCATCACAATCAAGTCTACGTAATTATCTACCATCTTAATCGTGTCCTTCAGCGTCTCCCCCTTCGTTACACTCGAAGAAGAAGAATCCGAAAATCCGATAATACGTCCTCCCAATCGGTTTATAGCCGTCTCAAAACTCAAACGGGTACGGGTCGAAGGTTCAAAAAACAAAGAAGCAACAACTTTGCCTTCCAACAAACGTTGATTCGGATTCGCCTCAAATTCCGAAGCCAACTGCAATACTTCCAGAATTTCTTCTTTTGTGTAATCTTCAATGGATACTAAGCTGTGTGTGTTCATATTTCCATATTTATGTTGTAAATTGTAAATAACAGCAAACCATAAAGCAAAAAAAAACCAACACGTCTCTCAACAATGTTGGCTTTATAAATCTTTATCAATAATTCGGCAAAACTGTCTGTAATGCTCAACAGTATGCTTACTTATCACGCTATATAAATAATCTGATTTCATATCAGAATTCAAAAGTATATAAAATTTCGAATCTGTAAAATTTTTACTGACCAAAATTTCATATTCTTATCTTCTCCACAACCCTGCTATCCGGTCGGCTATATCCTTAGCAACAGCCTGTTTGGGCTTTAAATCATATTCATACCGTGTTCCAGCTGCATCCATCATCGTCACCTTATTGGTATCATAACCAAAACAAGCATGCTGATCCTTCAGGCTATTCAACACAATCAAATCCAGATTCTTTTTATGCAATTTCTGTAAAGCATTACACTCCTCATCATGGGTCTCCAGGGCAAATCCCACCAACAATTGTCCATTCCGCTTCTGTTTTCCTAATTCTTCGGCAATATCACGGGTAGGCACCAACTTCAAGGTCAATCCCTCTTTTCCACGTTTCAATTTACAGTCTGCTTGTTGCTCCGGAGTAAAATCAGCCACAGCTGCACAAGAAACCACCACATCACAACAACCGGCATTTGCCATCACCTGGGTATACATTTGGGCAGCTGATTCGACGTTGATCCGGCGAATGGACGGATGCTTCACAGCCAAACTCACCGGACCTGATACCAAAACCACTTCAGCTCCCCTCCCTGCAAATTCTTCTGCCAGTGCATATCCCATTTTCCCGCTTGAATAGTTACCAATAAAACGGACAGGATCGATCTTTTCATAAGTAGGTCCTGCTGTCAACAACACCTTTTTTCCTTTAAAATCCTCCGGTTGTCCGAAATAATGGCGTATGAAAACAACTATATCTTCCGGTTCTGCCATCCTTCCCTTACCTACTAATCCACTAGCCAATTCCCCTTCTCCAGGTTCTATAATCAGATTTCCGTATCCCCTCAAAATAGCCAGGTTATGTTGTGTCGCCGGATGACTATACATATCCAGGTCCATAGCAGGAGCCACCATCACCGGACATTTCGCTGACAAATAAGTCGTTAACAAAAGATTATCAGCAATCCCATGAGCCATCTTGCCTATGGTATTAGCCGTTGCCGGCGCTATCAGGTATAAATCAGCCCAAATCCCCATATCCACATGCGAATGCCAATCTCCATTCTCCGGATTATAAAACTCCACCATCACCGGATGCTTAGACAAAGTAGCCAATGTCAGGGGAGTAATAAACTGCTTGGCTAAATCAGTCATGACCACTTTTACCTCAACCCCTTCTTTTACCAACAAACGGACCAGGGAAGCCGCTTTATACGCTGCAATACTCCCCGTTACACCTACAATAATATGTTTACCTTTCAACATAACCCATGCCAAATTCTAGCGTTCAGATATTCCATTGTTCTATAAGCGAATGTACCAATGCAGCAATTGTAAACAATTGACACATTGGTACACTAAAAATGACACATCAAAAATGGTTTAAAGCGATTTCTTCTCTGCCGGCTTTTTCTCCATAGCTGGATTCCGAAAATAAATCTGCCCATCTTCAAACTCCTGCGTAGCGATCAGAACCGGTTTCGGAATACGCTCATAGAACTTCGAAATTTCTATCTGTTCGCGATTCTCAAAAATTTCTTCCAGGTTATCTGTATAAGAAGCAAACTCCTGCAATTTGCGGCTCAGTTCTTCCTTCATTTCTACAGCAATCTGATTTGATCTTTTCGCAATGACAGCAACCGCCTCATAAATATTATTATCAGCCTTGGCTGATAAAACAGCCGGATTACGGGTGATTGTGTTATTAGGCGCTTTTACTTTTTTAAAATCTACCATATTGATTTTCTATTTTTATTGTCTATGCCGACAAACGCCGGCATGTTATAATTATTCTTCGTATTTGTAATTCTTCAGAAAACTGGAAATCACATCGTATTTCTTCTTCAAATCAGCCGCATACCTGCTGTCCGGATATTCGTCAGCAAAGTAATAATACTCCTCCTGAGCATTATTATACCGCTCCAACTTTTTGTCTTCCACACTATTTACAGCCATCTCGTACTTAGATACAAACAACATATACATAATCTCCTCCCGGTATTTAGAACCCGGAAAATCTTTCAGGCAATTCTGCAAACTAATAGCAGCAGCTTTATAATGTTCACGCTGAAAATAATTTTTAGCACTCAGGTAAGCTTTATAAGAGAGTTTATCCCGCATTTCATCCATGTACCCGTTGATCTTTTCTTTCCGCATACTATTCGGATAACGGTTCAGATACAACTGGAACTCACTCAGCGCCTTATCCGTTACCTGCTGATCCAGACGAGGCTTGGGAGAAGCCTTATAATCACAGAAACCCATCATGAAAAGACATTCTTCTGCAAACGAACTCTCCGGATAAAGATTGATAAATTGCTTAAATAAAGCAGAAGCAGTACCGTAATCCTTCATATTATAATTACAGAATGCACGGTAATAAGCAATATTCTGAGCCCTCGTTGTTCCCGTAAAAATCGTACGGATCCCATCCAATAAGTTCAGCGCACGCTGATAATCACCCTTATTATAATACTCTATGGCCTTTTTATAAACCAACTGATAATCATTACTTTTCAACAACTGCTGATACTCTCCGCACGAAGTCATTAGTACCACTACCAGTAAAAAACCAAAAACTCTCTTCATAAACCAACAATCTGTTTAATGACGACTATAACCTGAATAGCTGAAAGACCAGCTTCAGCATCATTGTTTTTTGCATCATGCAAAGATAGAGGAAAAAAGTAAAAAGTAAAAAGTAAAAAGTAAAAAGTTTTCCGATATCCCTCCATTTCAGTCATTTTAATGTTTTCACCCGGATTTTCACGTTTCACACCCGGATTCAAAGCAATCCCTCTCTTTCATCGTTCCTGGTTACTCAAATCCCTAAGTACTTATACCCAATCTTTTAACTTTTCGCACTTCAACCTTCCTCATTTATCTTATTATTATTACTTTTGCAAAACTAAAAAAGAATCTACAAATTTTCAAAATAGAATAGACGTGGACATTTTTGAAAGAGTAAAAAAGCAAAGAGGAAATATCGGCCAATATGCCAAAGAAGCACATGGCTATTTTGCATTTCCGAAACTGGAAGGAGAAATTGGTCCCCGGATGATGTTCCGCGGGAAAGAAGTATTAAACTGGAGTTTAAATAACTACATTGGTCTGGCTAACGACCCGGAAGTCCGTCAGGCTGACGCCGAAGCCGCAGCCAAATGGGGACTGGCCTATCCGATGGGGGCCCGTATGATGAGCGGACAAACTTCACGCCATGAATACCTGGAATCACAGTTGGCTGATTTTGTGGGCAAACCAGATGCATTCCTGCTGAATTTTGGTTATCAGGGAATGATTTCTATCATTGACTCCCTAACTTCCCGTTTCGACTGTATTGTCTACGATGCAGAGTCCCATGCCTGTATCATGGATGGATTGCGCTTATCGCCTGCCAAACGTTACGTTTATGTTCACAACGACATGGGCAGCCTTCGCAAACAGCTCGAACATGCAACCAAATATGTGGAAACGACAGGTGGCGGTATTCTGGTCATTACAGAAGGAGTATTCGGTATGGCCGGAGACCTCGGTAAACTGGATGAAATCACAGCCTTGAAATCGGAATTCAATTTCCGCTTGTTAGTTGATGATGCGCACGGTTTTGGAACCATGGGGCCCACAGGGGCAGGTACCGGCGAACACTTCGGCGTACAAGATAAAGTAGACCTCTATTTCGGTACTTTTGCCAAAGCCATGGCAGGATTCGGAGCTTTCGTAGCTACTGACGAAGAAGTATGTATGTCTTTACGCTATACCATGCGTTCACAAATGTTTGCAAAGTCACTTACTATGCCAATGGTCGAAGGTGCTATCAAACGTCTGGAAATGCTGAAAACACAACCCGAAAGACGGGAAAAACTGTGGAAAATCGCACATGCCCTGCAAGATGGCCTAAAAGCCGACGGAATGAACATCGGTATCACCAATTCCATGGTTACCCCTGTTTATCTTTCCGGTAGTGTTGCCGAAGGCATGCAGGTAGTTTTCGACTTACGTGAAAATTACAACCTATTCTGCTCCATCGTAGTGTATCCTGTAATCCCTAAAGGTCAGTTGTTATTACGCCTGATCCCGACTGCCGAACATACGATGGAAGATGTACACTACACCATCCAGGCATTCAAAAATGTTGCAGACAAATTAGCCCGTGGCGAATACAACAAAGAATTATTGGTTGACGCCAGCAAGTTGTAAGTATCATAATACCATTCATATAAAAAACGATGAACCGATTTTTCCTTCGTTCATCGTTTTTTAATTACCATCCATAGCCATCCCCTCTAAAATCCGTTCAGAATCTGCCGGGCTTCATGAATCATATCTGCCGCCGGTACTTCCACCAAACGTTCTATACGAAAGCCGGACAACATATTTTCCAGCTGCTTTAGTTTTTCCGGATCATTTTTAAATTCTTCCCGCAAGATTCTTATTTTTTCATAATCCTGAATGCCCTCTACCAATCGTTCGAAACGTACCGAAGAACGCCCGCCCGGATATACCTGATAACAATCACCGGCCCCAAAAGCCCGGAAGCGGGAATCCCGCAACGGGTCCTTTACCCAGCTATTGAATGCCCAACGCAGAAAACCGTCAAAATTAGCTGCTGCAGCATACCAGGCATGCCAGGCCGCTTCAGCCGGAGGAGAAAAGGTGAATATATTCGGATAAGCCTCAGAACAACAAGTATAAACAGTGCTTTTCTTTCCTTGGGCCCTCCGTTCCACTAAAACATCTTCCGGAAAAACTTGCCGGGAAGCAATACTATAATCAAAAATATCCTTTTCTATCTGCGCATGATAATTACCAGCCAAAGCCACCTTATATTCCGGATCCGCTTCCTTTATCAAAGCGATCGCTTTCTGCATCTGATCCATCGGACGTTCATCCATCGCTATAGTTGTCATGCCAAACCATCCCTTGGTTTTTAAATGCCGGGCAAAATCAACCAGAAAAGGAAACCAGAATTCACGATACTCAGGCGAACCAACCTCGGCATTCACAAATTTCATTCCATCCGAAGCCTGATCGTAATAACGGAACGACAACTTCCAGGGGATCATGGAGTAACAATTGATTTCCCGGTCAATACCCATAGACAAAGCAAATTCCACCCACTTATCAAACACCGCATAATCGTATTCCCAACTGCCATCCAATTTTTTCACCCGCATCACCATGGATTCAAAAGGATCTTCCGTCTGACCGCCCCAAGGCTGATGCATAATAGAAGCGGTAATACATTTCTGGCCGGCATCCGCCAGCTGCTTCATCACAGGCCGCATCGCCTCAAAATGAGCCTCACTCCACAAAGGCACCTGATAATAACGGGCCACAGCATAAGGATTTTGCCACATATCCAACCAAAAAGCCCAGTCCCGCGGGGCAGGCAAAACCCGTTCATTCACTTTCAACTCTATATCCAAAGGAGCAAACTTAGCGTTTTTACTTTTAAAGCTCAGTTTTCCCCGGTACACTCCGCTCTGAGCATCCGAAGGCGTCCAGATATTCAGCCATATCGGCTGCGTATGACAGGCCTTCAGATCCTGCATCGCCTTTATATCCAGAATATCAGCCACCATAGACGAATCAAAAATAGTATGATCCGGCCGGTACCCACAGCTTCCCTTCTTATCTTTATTCAACTCATCTGTCATCACATACCTGACAAAATGAGTCCTCACCGCTGAAGCCGGTATAACAGCACCCGCAGCCCCCTTCAGATCACTTACCTCAATCTGAATATCTTTGCATTCTTTAGTAGCCCAAAGCAAGGCTAGTGCATTTATACGCTCTCCTTTCCACACTTCCCCCTTCCATTTACGATTCTTACTATCTGTTTCAGGGACATTCGTTTTACTATAACGCACATCAGTTGAACCCCAGGCACTATTATAAGGCCGTTTGCACAACTCCCATTTCTTCTGATCGACTGGCTTGGTATCAGTCAATTCTTCAAAATCCTGGTGAAAATTAATCTCCTGTGCCCGGAGTATTCCCGGGATAACACAACACCATAAAATAATAATTCCTAATTTACCCACACCTTAATTTTTTAATCGTTCATTATTTATCATTACTTATCTTTTGTATTTCATCACTTCAGGCAATAACGCTTTTATTTGTTCTATCCGGTGAGCATCCGAAGGGTGAGTTGACATAAACTCAGGTGGTTTCTGACCTGATCCGACAGAAGACATCCGGTTCCAAAAAGGAATCGCTTCTTCCGGATTATATCCTGCTATTGTCATAAAGATCAATCCCAACCGGTCTGCCTCCAATTCATGTTTCCGAGAAAAGGGCAGCATCACCCCGTAATTAGCCCCCAAACCAATAGCAGATCCTAACAAAGTTTGCGTTGCCTCTGGTTTATCTTTCAATGCATAAGCCGCTGCAGCACTCCCGGCTTGCACCACCATCTGTTGACTCATCCGCTCATTCCCATGACGCGCAATGGCATGAGCGATCTCATGTCCCATCACTACCGATAACCCGTCATCATTCTGGCAAATTGGTAAAATACCCTCATACACCACGACTTTGCCACCAGGCATACACCAGGCATTCACTTCTTCGCTCGCCACCAGGTTAAATTCCCATTGATAATCTTTAATCAAGGACTCCATACCCTGTGATTTCAGATATTCCTCCACAGCATTTGCTATACGCTGTCCAACCTCTTTTACCCTTTTAGTACCTGTAGCATCAGTCGAAAGTTTATTCTCTTTCAGAAAATCATTATAAGAAGTCAGGCTCATCTGTACCATCTCACTTTCAGGCATAATCAGCAGCTGTTTACGTCCGGTAATCGGCACAGTGGCACATTGCACCATAATCAGGCCTAACCCAATCATCAAAATTTTTTCAAACGTTTTCACCCTATTTATTTTTATCATTAAATTGTTCCTTTTATCCCTCTTCATTTCATACCCAACCTCCAATCCACACTCCATAGTTACGTTCAACACAAAAAACGGGTTACAGCTGAATCCTCCAACCTGCAACCCGCCTACAATTATGTATATCACCCCTGGCTATAGAATCAGCATGGCATCTCCATAGGTCCCAAACTGATATTTTTCCTTCACAGCTATGTCATAAGCTTTCATCACCAGATCATATCCTCCAAAAGCGGCAATCATCATCAGCAAGGTCGAATAAGGTAAATGAAAATTAGAAATAAAAGCATCCGGCACACTAAAATCATAAGGAGGAAAAATAAATTTATTGGTCCATCCTTCAAACTCAGTCAAGCGGCCCCGTGTTGTAACACAGCTCTCCAATGTCCTGACTACGGTCGTTCCCACAGCACAGATCTTATGCCTTTCATCCTTTGCTTCATTAACGATCTTCACAGTTTCCGGCGTCACTATAATCTGTTCTGAATCCATCTTGTGTTTGGTCAAATCCTCTACATCCACTTCTCTGAAATTTCCCAAACCAACATGCAGCGTAATATAGGCAAAATCAATTCCCTTGATCTCCATGCGTTTCATCAGTTCGCGGCTAAAATGCAACCCGGCAGTCGGAGCTGCTACTGCCCCTTCATGACGGGAAAAAATAGTCTGATAACGTTCCTCATCTTCCGGTTCTACCTTCCTCGTAATACTTCGTGGCAGCGGTGTTTCTCCCAAACCATACAGCAATTTCTTAAACTCGTCATATTCCCCGTCATATAAAAAACGCAATGTACGTCCCCGCGAAGTTGTATTATCAATAACCTCAGCAACCAGACTATCATCCTCTCCAAAATACAGCTTATTACCGATACGAATTTTACGGGCAGGATCTACCAATACATCCCAAATCCGCAAATCCCGGTTCAATTCCCGCAGTAAAAACACCTCAATTTCTGCCCCGGTTTTCTCTTTATTACCATACAGACGAGCTGGAAATACCCTCGTATCGTTAAAAACAAAAACATCTTTCTCGTCAAAATAATCAATAATATCTTTGAATATCTTATGTTCAATTTCTCCCGTCTTTCTGTCCAACACCATCAAACGGCATTCATCACGATTAACAGAGGGATGCTGAGCAACCAATTCGGTCGGTAGCTTATATCTGAACTTTGATAACTTCATTTCTACACTATATTTTAATGAACAACTTTATTTCGATTTTAACATAATCATTTATGCCAACAAAAAAACGGAATATTTCCTTTTCCTATAGCGCAGAAATACCCCAATTTCAATAAAACGGTGCAAGTTACAATTTTGTTTGCAAGAAAGCAACCAAATCTTCCATTTTATTCGCCTCCCCGACCTGAAATTCCCCGCTTCGGATACGCCTCAAACCCGATAGATAAGCTCCGCTGTCACAAGCTTTTCCAATATCGTGAGCCAAAGAACGGATATAAGTTCCTTTACTGCAAACAATCCTCAGTCGCAAATCCGGAGGAGTAAATTCCAACAATTCCAGTTCTTTTATAAACACCTCCCGGGAAGGCATCTCAACTTCTCCTCCTTTACGGGCTTTCTTGTAGGCGCGGTCACCATTCACCCGGATCGCTGAATAAACAGGTGGGATCTGAGTGACTGGCCCCGTAAACTGTTCCAACACTTGCTCCAGGTAAATCCGGTCAATATGCTCATACAAAAAATTCCCTTCCGGTTCCGTTTCCAGATCATAAGAAGGTGTCACTGCCCCGAAATGAACGGAGGCCACATATTCTTTTTCCTGTCCCATATACAGATCTATCTGCCTGGTCCACTTACCCGTACAGACAATCACCAATCCTGTAGCCAAAGGATCTAATGTTCCGGCATGCCCTACTTTTATCTTTCCGCAACTCGCCCTCAGGCACCAACGGATTTTATTCACCACATCAAAAGAAGTCCATCCCAGCGGCTTATCGACTAAAATCAGTGCTCCCGCATGAAAATCTCCTTCCTCTTTATAAATAATCTTACACACAAACCAATTAATTTATTCCACAATAATCTTCCGCATTTACCCGGACCTTATCCAAAAACCAACACACAAACCCCCACCACCAAACAATAAACAGCAAACCAAATTAATTTTCCTTTCTTCACCAGATTCAACATCCAGCTACAGGCAATATAACCAGAAACAAAAGCTGCCACAAATCCGATGATTAAAGGAACAACTGCGATCCCACCTTCAGCACCCGAAAAATCTCCCTTCATCAAATCCAGGAAAGCTTCACCCAAAATAGGCACCAATACCATCAGGAAAGAAAATTTGGCAACATTCTCCTTATTATTTCCTAATAAAATTCCTGTACCAATAGTAGAACCGGAACGGGAAAGCCCCGGCAAAACAGCACAGGCCTGCGCAATACCAATAATAAAAGCATCCCGGAAAGAAATATCAGTTTTCACCCGTGGTTTTGCATAATAAGCAAAAGCCAGTAAAGCCGCTGTAATTAATAAGGATACTCCCACAATAGTCAAACCGGAACCGAAAATTTCTTCCACATAATCCTTAAAACACACCCCAACAACCGCTACAGGAATCATAGATAAAACAATCTTCGCAATATAAATAGTCTCCGGATTCCAGGCAAAACGGAACAATCCTTTCAGCAAATCCCAAATTTCATTCCGTAACACCACTATCGTACTACACACAGTCGCAGCATGTACTGCCACTGCAAATGTCAAGTTCTCCTCCCCCTGAATGCCAAACAAAGCACTGAAAATTTGTAAATGTCCGGAACTACTTACAGGCAAAAACTCTGTCAATCCCTGCACAATCCCAAGGATCAACGCTTCTAACCAATCCATAAATATTCAATATTAAGTAACGATCGAAAATCAATCCTTTTATCGTTCATCATTCATTTTTCTTCGTTTCCCCGGGCTTCCGCATAATAGCCCAGAAAACAAATCCGAAACCACAAAGCACAACAATCGGTGCTAAAGTAATTCGCCTGAAACTAAATATATCATAATTAAACTCGTCAGGATCATTACTTCCTCCCCCCATCATCAATATAAACCCGATCAAAACAATCCCAAACCCGATCAGGATCATTTTATAACTACTCACAGGTATGGGAAAACCGGCTTTCTTATCCATCTCCGTCCTTTTTAAATTATTCTTTGCCTCCATATCTTCTAATTTATAATCTTCCTATTTAGTTTATCAATCCAAAACCTTTAATGATACAGCTCATCCATATCTTTCTTCAAATACCTGGTCACAGACATCCATGCAGACAGCAAAGACAGTACAACGCCACAAACCATCACAACTCCCACCATAACAATGATCAGTTCCTTATTCATCAAATCGATCACTCCACCCACTTCCTTTTGTAGGAAATAAATAGCTGCCAATAAAATCAGATTGGCAAACATACTGCCAAAGAACCCAAACCAAATCCCATTCTGTATAAAAGGTTTACAAATAAAAAAAGGTTTTGCCCCAACCAATTGCATTGTTTTAATCAAAAAACGCTGCGCATACACCGCCAGATGGATGGTATTCCGGATGAGGGTAAAAGAAATCAACATCAAAGCAGCCCCGGCAATCAACAAAATAATACTGATACGCCTCACATTTTCATTGATCATATGCACCAGTGACTTCTGATAAGACACTTCCTGCACCACCTCATTTCCCAGCAAATTCTTTTCAATCACCACCAGGGAATCATTGTTCGCATATACCGGGTTCAACTTAATCTCCACAGAAGGCAACAAAGGATTATACCCCAACACTTCTTCAAAATCTTCTCCCAGCTCTCGTTTAAAAACCCGGGCAGCCTCCTCCTTACTGATAAATACCGAAGAAGCAACAAATGGCTGAGTATCCAGAATTTTCTGCATCTTCTTAACCTCAGCTTCATTTACATTATCCTTCACTATGATCGAAAAACCGATATTTTGCTTCACATAATCCGATACTTGCCTGGCATTCAATAAAATAAACACCAAAACACCAACAACAACCAGTACCAATGCAATACTCAATGTTGAAACCAGATAAGATCCTGTGACTCTCTTCTTATTTGTTCCCGCCATCTTAAACTTTGTTTAAGTAACTTCAATGTCTGTCATTCTTTTTCAGGAAGCCAACCGGATGATTTTCATCCTTCCATTCAACTGTTATCCTCCCTTTTACATTCTTACGACAGGACAAATATAGCAATTATATCCAATTATTTTTTACAAAATGTTTGTACAAAATAAAAAACGCCTTATATTTGCACTCGCAAAACGAAAAAAGTTCTTTTACAAATGCGAAAATAGCTCAGTTGGTAGAGCACGACCTTGCCAAG
>URJC01000019.1 GCA_900548135.1 uncultured Odoribacter sp.
CGCGTACACCATCCAAAAAAGAACTATGGCCCGATTATTACTATTATTCTGTGTATTGGTCAGCTTTACAGCTTGTCACCCCACAACGAAACCACAGCAACCAGCAACAGCTGAAAACAATCTGATTACCTCAACCCACGTCGGTCCTATACAAAAAGGAATGACCATCAAAGAACTACGGAATAGCCTTCCGGATGATAAAATCAAGAAACTAAAAAGCCGGGCAGAACAATCCGGAATTACAAGCGATGATTACTATATCTACAACGATAGCTCCCAACTGCAATTCATTGTCAGTCCGGAACAACAAAACAACGAAAATTCAAAAATCAACCGGATCATTATCCGGGATAAACGATATGTTACAGTTGAAGGAATAGGACTTTCTTCGACAGTAGGAGAAATCCGGTCTGCCTACCCGAACAGTGAATTCATGCCCTCAGCAGAAAATATCATACTTTATATTCCCGAAATAGCCGGAAATTTCGAAGTCAACCAGCGCAATCTTCCACCCGCAGTTTGGAACGACACGACTGGAATCATCCGAAGCGATAGCATACCAGCACAAACAACACTCACCAACCTGACTATTGTCTGGGATTTTAGCATTAAAAAGCTGGCCGATAAGACTTTCTGGAGCAACCTCACTCATCGTTTTCTGAATTGGATAATTACTCAGGTCCCTTCCATGATCATCCTTACCCTGATCTTCATCGGATTATTACGTTTACTCAGCTTCATTGTCAAACGATTAAAAAAAGCAGCAACACGCCGGGTTCATCTAAATGAAAACATAGATGATGCCGAAGGGCAAAAACGAATCGAGACCCTAACAGGTATCATTCTGGGTATCGGTAAAATTTTTCTTTGGACGATTTTCATTTTAATCATGTTGAGTAAATTCAACATCAACATAGGTCCTATACTAGCCAGTGCCGGGATTGTTGGCTTAGCTGTCGGCTTTGGAGCCCAGGAACTGGTTCGGGATTTTATCTCAGGTTTTTTCATCTTACTGGAAGATCAGATCCGTACCGGTGATGTTGCCATCATTAACGGGACCACCGGTACAGTTGAAAAAATTGAAATGCGAACCACCACTCTCCGGGATGCCTCCGGAGTGGTCCACATATTCCAAAATGGTAAAATTAATACGATGTCCAACATGACCAAAGGATGGTCCGCTATTGTTGTCGACATCGGTATAGCCTATAAAGAAGATACGGACCATGTAAATGAAGTCTTGAAACAAGTTGGTGATGAATTAATGAAAGACAACGCTTGGGAAACGACTTTACTTGGAGTAGATTTATGGGGAGTAGATGCTTTTGCCGACAGTTCCGTCATTCTGAAAGTGAAATTAACCACTAAATCGGGACAACAATGGGCGGCCAGCCGGGAATTCCGCCGTCGCGTAAAAAAAGCTTTCGATGCTCAGAATATCGAAATACCTTTCCCGCAAATCAGTATTAATACTGGCTCTGCAACAACTCCATTACCCATAGAGTTAAAAGAAAAAAGTCAGTAAAATGAACCATAAAACAAGTAAATAAATTATCTGAAAATATTATTTTTGAATCTTAGATTTTAATTGATGAAGAATTTCTCCGTTATCAGATACAGGTCAATATCAAATCATAAATTTGCAATTCATAACTATGGCTCGCTTTTTAAAAGACAAACATAAATCCAAAGGGGCAGCTCCCGGTTCACTTATTTTCATCGGCCAGCAAAAAATGGAAAAAAGTTGTATACGGGTAACCCAATACAATGCTAAATATGTCAAAGAAGGAGAATTAAAATCCATAGATAAAATTACAGAATACCTTTCAGATGATCATGTTACCTGGATTTCTGTACATGGCTTACACGATACCCAATTAATTGGAAAAATAGGAAACATATTCGACATCAATTCACTGGTCCTGGAAGATATTTTAAACACAGATGAACGTCCTAAATTTATTGAAGATGATAATCATCTTTTCATTATCCTAAAATCCGTAAGCTTCAATAAAGAAATCTCTAAAGTACAAATCGACCAAATTTCCCTGATTGTCGGTAAAAATTATTTAATTTCGATACAGGAAACAGCAACGGATCATTTCAGTGATGTCGCACAACGCCTTTATGCGGGACAGGGGAAAATACGTACTTATTCATCCGATTACCTCTGTTATGCATTCATAGATACCTTGGTAGATAATTATATTTTAAATATAGAAAAATTAGGAACTGTTATCGAAGAACAAGAAAAAATTTTACGGACTTTTGACAAAAAAATCATCGAAAATATCTACCATTATAAGACCGAACTTTCTTATGTCCGAAAAAATGTACGGCCAGTAAAAGAACTCATGACCCGCTTTGTTACATGCGAATCAGATTTGATCAACACCCGAACTTATAGTTACTTGCGCGACCTTGAAGGCCTGGTTACGCAAGCTTTAGAAGCTATCGAAATTTATTATACCATGATGTCTGACCAACAAAATAGTTACAACGCCACTATCAGCAATAATGTCAACGATGTCATGAAAGTGCTTACTATCTTTTCTGCCGTCTTTATTCCACTAACCTTCATTGTAGGGGTATATGGCATGAATTTCGAATACATTCCTGCTTTAAAATACCGTTATGCCTATCACCTTCTTTGGGGAATCATGATTATCATTGCTATCATCATGTTATTATTCTTTAAACGAAAAAAATGGTTTTAGCACAGGGGGACGGGGCTTTCGTGCTATCTTATTGATCAAGATCAAAAATATAGTTGCAAAATATCAAAATTAAATATATTTTTGGCTCAGTATTTTATACTGTATCAGTTTGTTTTATTAAAATAAAACGGACGTTTTTTTAGCTTCAAAAGTTAACTATATTCCGAGTTTACAAATTCTTTTTCCTACTTACATTATAACAATTAATTTACTTTTTATCAACCACTTACAATATACATTAACTTTCAATTTTTTTTCTTCATTTTGAATTGAGAATCATCCAATTTAACGTCCGTTTAAAATTGGAAATTCAATATGAAAATCAGGAAAAGTCTGTTCGCTATCATTATTCTATTATGTATACCATTGGTAAACTTTGCCCAATTAACCGATGCCCAAGTCATTGAAACAGTCAAACAAGCGCAGGCCCAAGGGAAAAGTCAGGATGAAATTATACTCTTATTATCCCAAAAGGGGGTCACTCAGGCACAGGTAGAGCGGATAAAATCAGGTTACGAGCAACCCAGCGCAGGAGTTGTACAATCCAGCAACCGCGAACGACTGGAAAAGGTATCTTCTGAAAATCAACCTATTTCGCAGCACCTTACAGAAAATGATGTATTCGGACGAAACATGTTCAATAATAAAAAACTAACTTTTGAACCCAATCTGAATATTCCTACTCCGGACAACTACAAACTAGGTCCCGGAGACGAAATAATTATCGATATCTGGGGCAACTCTGAAGCTTCCATCAAACAACAGATTTCTCCGGAAGGCAGTATTTATATATCAGGACTAGGACCGATTTATTTAAATGGCAAACTCATCCAGGAAGCCACAGCTTATTTAAAAAAAGTTTTCAGTAAAATTTATGCTGATTTAAATTCATCTGATCCAAAAACATTCCTAAAACTAAGTTTAGGTCAGATCCGCAGCATCAAAGTAAATATCATGGGAGAAGTTGTTATGCCAGGCACTTATACCTTGCCTTCCCTGGCAACTGTCTTTCATGCCCTTTATTCTGCAGGCGGTATAAGCAATGTCGGAACTTTACGAAATATTAAACTTTACCGGAACGGAAATTTGCTAAAAAACATTGACATCTACGAATATATCACAAAAGGGAATAATAGTTGTGACATTACACTTCAGGATGGGGACAATCTCAATATCGGAACATTTGAAAAAATTATTTCCTTAACGGGAAAAGTAAAACGTCCAATGCGATATGAACTTAAAAAGGAGGAAACAATAAAAGATATTCTGGAATATGCAGGAGGTTTTTCCAGTGACGCCTATAAGAAAAACCTGACCTTGATGCGTAAAGGTAATACAGAATACCAAATATTCACTGTAGAAAGCGAAGAATATCCGGATTTAGTACTTAACAACGGAGATGTGCTCCGTGTAGATGCAATACTAAATAAATTTTCCAACCGAGTTACTATAGAAGGATCAGTTTACCGTCCAGGAGATTTTGCCCTAAGTAATAAATTAAACACCCTGAAGGAGCTGGTCAGCATGGCTGAAGGAGTGAAAGGAGATGCTTTTCTGGAAAGAACTATTTTATACCGCGAAAAGGAAGACCTGACAACTGAGATTCTTTCTATTGATTTGAAAAAATTATTAAATGGCGAAACAGAAGATCTACAGTTGAAAAAAAATGACCGCCTGTATGTTCCTTCCCGGAATTCTCTACGGGAAGGTTATACTATTGAGATCCACGGCGAAGTAAAAAATCCGCAGACATATAGTTATGTAGACAATATGACATTAGAAGATGCTGTTGTACAAGCTGGTGGATTAAAAGAATCTGCTTCGGTCATCCGTGTTGATGTTTCAAGACGAATCAAAGCCTCCAAAAGTACTGAGGAAGTTCCAAATGAAGCCCAACTATTCTCCTTTGCTTTAAAAGACGGACTTACTATAGAAGGAAAGGAAAACTTTATATTGGAACCTTTTGATGAGATTTACGTTCGTCGTTCCCCGGCATACCGGGAACAACAAAACGTCTATATTGAAGGAGAAATCATGTATTCCGGGGTATATGCCAAAAGTAATGTCAACGAACGCCTTTCTGATCTGGTAAAACGTGCTGGTGGAGTTACTTCAAAAGCTTATATTAAAGGGGCCCGCTTAATACGGCAGATGAATAAAGATGAATATCTGAAGGTTACCTCTGCCTTAAAATTAGCCCGAAACTCTCAGGGCGACTCCATTTCAATTGCCAGTCTGGATATTGGAAATAGTTACTATGTCGGCATTGATCTATACAAAGCTCTACAACATCCAGGTTCAGATCATGACATTGTACTGAGAGCAGGAGATCGCCTCCATATTCCCAACCTCAATTCTACGGTGAAAATCAGCGGAGCCGTGATGTACCCCAATGCCATTACCTATGACAAAAATAAAAAACTTAAATCTTATATCGAAAATGCCGGAGGTTATGCGTATCGTGCAAAAAAGAAAAAAGTCTATATCCTCTATATGAACGGAATGATTGCAACCCGAAAGCATATGCGTAATCCTAAAATCGAACCTGGATGTGAAATTATCGTACCAATGAAAACGACACGTAAAGGTTTCGGCTGGACAGAATTTATGAGTACAGCAACCTCTACAACCTCATTGGCAGCAATGGTTACAGCCATTCTCAACAATACAAAATAAAAAATTCATCAGACTAAAAATTATAATAAGTATATGTTGAAACAATGTAAACACAAAAAGTGCCAAGACTTATGGATGGTAATCATTATTATCCTCATATTACTTGTCTATGCCTATTATGAAACCAATTATGGAAATAAGAAACTGACTATTCATCAGTATGTTATATTCTAAAAACAAAAGGGAAAATGCCCTTAGTTTTATCTAACTTTTTTAAACAGAAAGGGAGTCGGAAATTCGACTCCCTTCATAATTCAAGCAGCTTATCCGTTATTTTGTCTTATTAAATCGTTTTCCGCAGAACACGGCATTTTCTCCCAGTTCCTCTTCAATCCGAAGCAACTGATTATATTTTGCCATCCGGTCAGAACGGCTCATAGAACCGGTTTTAATCTGTCCTGAATTAGTGGCAACAGCAATATCTGCAATTGTTGCATCTTCTGTTTCACCGGAACGGTGTGAAGTAACTGTCGTATAACCGGCACGCTGAGCCATCTCAATAGCATCCAGCGTTTCAGTCAGTGTCCCGATCTGGTTTACTTTAATCAGTATCGAATTAGCACATCCTAATTCAATTCCCTTTTTCAAATATTCTACATTAGTCACAAACAAGTCGTCACCCACCAACTGACAACGATCTCCGATTTTTCCAGTTAGCATTTCCCAGCCATCCCAGTCGTTTTCGGCCATACCGTCCTCGATCGAATCGATCGGATATTTATCAATTAGTTCTTCCAAATAGAGTACCTGCTCCGTTGAGGTACGCTTAACCCCATTAGTCCCTTCAAAAATAGAATAATCGTAAACACCATCTTTATAAAATTCAGAAGAAGCACAATCTAAAGCAATCATGACCTCTTCTCCTGGTTTATAGCCTGCTTTCCTAATCGCCTCAATAATAGATTCCAATGCATCTTCTGTTCCTTTAAGAGTAGGAGCAAACCCGCCTTCATCGCCAACGGCTGTACTTAAACCACGCCCATGTAACACCTTTTTTAAGGTATGAAAAATTTCTGCCCCCATGCGTACAGATTCCCGGAAAGTTTTAGCACCAACAGGACGAATCATAAATTCCTGAAAAGCAATAGGTGAATCAGAATGTGACCCACCGTTGATGATATTCATCATTGGCACAGGCAATACTTTCGCATTACATCCACCAATATAGCGATAAAGAGGCATTTCCAAAGCATTCGCTGCAGCTTTAGCACAAGCCAGGGAAACCCCTAACATAGCATTGGCTCCCAAGTTGGATTTAGTCTTTGTTCCATCTAAACTGATCAATAGCCGGTCAATAGCTGTCTGCTCCGTAACATCAAACCCCAGTAATGCATCAGCGATTACTGTATTGACATTATTCACAGCATTTAATACTCCTTTACCCTGATAACGTGATTTATCACCATCACGCAATTCCAAGGCTTCATGTTCACCAGTGGAAGCTCCGGAAGGCACAGCAGCCCGTCCCATAATGCCATTCTCCAATGTTACATCTACTTCAACTGTGGGATTCCCACGTGAATCTAATATTTCGCGACCTGCAATATCTACAATATGTGTCATCATTTTGTCGTAATTTTAAATTATACATCTTATTTTGCTGACACAAGTTACGACAAAAGAATGAGAGATGAAGAACGAAAAACGAAGAATTAACTTTCATTTATAAAATTTATACAAAACATAAATTCAATTTATACAGTAATAGATAAAGCCGATAAGAAGAAAAGTAAAATGATATCAACCAATACTTTCGATACATCAAAGAAAATCCTTAACATTATATTTCCGGATGTTATCTTCATCATCTGTAGCATAAAGAAATCCTTTTTCTTCATCGAGAAAAGAAGCCTTCAAGGGATGTTCGATATTCAGTAGATATTTGAATTTCCCGTCCCAATCAAAAACGGAAATTGTACGATCCGGATACAAAGGAAAAGCCCGAAATACCAATACAGTCTTATCGGTACAACAGACACCGGAATAATGTTGTCCGACGGTTGTATGAGGCAAAGGCAACTCTTTAGAGGTAGTGAGCCACTTTGAAGTGAAATTCTTCCTATCGAAAAACAACACCTGATTCATGCCTTGAAAAGCCACAACAATCTTCTGCTGATCCGGTGACATTGCCTCAGTAGTTGGAAAAATCTCACTGAAATGCTCTAAATCAGTATAATGGGTATACCAAATAGTGTCTTGTACAAGAGAAGATACGTAATTATACTCCAACCAATACAAGTTCTTGGGCGGATAACTCACTATTCCCTTCTCAGAAAGGATAGTGTAACTACCATCGGTATTTTTTTTCAGATTTCCAGCCGGATAAAGCCACCAAGGTTCTTCTGCGCATGATATCCAGAAAACAGAATCATTCAAAGGAAAAACAGCACGATATAAATGATCTTTTTTAACCTTATTTCCAAAATCATATTGTTGCTCCCAACAAGGTTTACCTGCTTTTAATGAACTTTCCAAATCTACCACTCCTACAAAATTCAGGGGAGCTTGTACCCACAATCTCATCCTTCCTTTCCAGGGAGCTGCCCATATCTTTCGGCAGGTAATCACTTCGTCTTTTCCCCTTCCCTTTTCTAAAAAAGCTCCTAAGAACTGATATGTTTCAGCATGATATACCCTCACTATCTTTTCTTCTTCTTCATTCAGTATCACCAAAAAAGAATCGAGACGACACATACTCATGGGTATCAACTCCTGTATAGGTAGTTTTTCACCTTTCAGCTCCAACGTTTGTTCCGGAACCGCAGCTAAAATCATTCCGTTATCATTTCTTTGCTGTATACAACCAGCAAAGAATAGAAGGAAGAAAAAAAGAGACAAGATTTTCATGGTCTTGTATATAAAAAGAAAGGCGGATCAGCAGGATCCGCCTTATTATCTGAATTCCTATAAAAGAATTATTCAGCTTTCGGAGCTTCTTCAGCGGCAGGAGCAGCAGCTTCTGCTTTCGGAGCTTCTTCCACCACAGTTGCTTCAGCTTTTTTAGCACCTGAAGAACGGCGGCGGCGGGTAGAAGGTTTTTTCACTTCCTGTTTTACCTCAGTGTAAGTTGCATTGAAATCTACCAACTCAATGATACAAGTTTCAGCATTATCACCAATACGGTTTCCAGTACGCAGAATACGGGTATAACCGCCAGGACGATTGACAATCTTCGGAGCTACTTCACCGAAAAGTTCTGTAACAGCCTCTTTCTGTCCGAGATAGCTAAATACTACACGACGAGAATTAAGGTTATCATTTTTACTTTTAGTAATCAGGGGCTCAACATATATTTTGAGCGCTTTAGCCTTAGGCACTGTCGTACTGATCCGTTTGTGCAGGATCAAAGAAGCGGCCATATTAGAGAGCATTGCCTTTCTGTGTGCAGAAGTGCGGCTCAGGTGGTTAAATTTCTTCTTATGGTTCATGATGTTATTCCTTATCTAATTTATATTTAGTAACATCCATACCGAATTCGAGGTTGTTATTTTCCAGCAAAGCTTCCAGCTCAGTCAGTGACTTCTTACCGAAGTTACGGAATTTCAGCAGGTCATTTTTGTTGAAGCGGCACAACTCTCCAAGTGTTTCAACTTCGGCAGCTTTCAAGCAGTTCAGTGCACGTACCGACAGGTCCATATCGACTAATTTAGTCTTTAGTAGCTGACGCATGTGAAGCACTTCTTCGTCGAATTCCTCATTTCCATATTTGTCTTCAGATTCCAGAGAAATCTTCTCGTCAGAGAACAACATAAAATGGTGTATCAGAATTTTAGCAGCCTCTTTTAAAGCATCGGTAGGAGCAATAGAACCATCGGTTTCAATTTCCAACAACAATTTCTCATAGTCGGTTTTACCTTCCACACGATAGTTCTCAATTTCATATTTTACATTCCGGATCGGAGTATAAATGGCATCAATAGGGATAAATCCCGCTTCAGCGTCTGCCGGCATATTTTCAGTGCTGGGTACATATCCGCGACCTTTCTGAATCGTGATTTCCATCTGGAAATTCACAGAAATATCCATATGGCAGATCTCAAGTTCAGTATTCAGCACCTCAAATCCCGTAAGGAATTTATTAATATCCCCCGCCTTAAAAGCTTCCTGACCGTTGATCAGAACCGTCAACTTCTCATCCTCTACATCTTCCACTTTTCTTTTAAACCGAACCTGTTTCAGATTCAGGATAATCTCGGTCACATCCTCAATTACTCCCGGGATGGTAGCAAACTCATGTTCTACACCATGTATTTTGATGCCCGTAATCGCGAAGCCTTCCAAGGAAGACAATAGGATTCGGCGCAATGGATTACCAATAGTGATTCCGTAACCTGGCTCCAACGGACGAAATTCGAATTTTCCGAATTTGTCTGTAGACTCGAGCATGATTACTTTGTCCGGTTTCTGGAAAGCTAATATTGCCATAAATATCTTTAATTTTTTTTACTTAGAATACAATTCTACGATTAATTGCTCTTTGATGTTTTCCGGAATATCCGTTCTTTCCGGAACATTCAATAGCTTGCCACTCATGGAAGCACCATCCCATTCCAACCAGGAATATTTGGTTACCCGATTACTGCGCAGGCTATCTTCAATCACTTCAAGGGCTTTTGATTTCTCACGTACTGCAACAATATCGCCGGCTTTTACTGCTGCTGAAGGGATATTACAAACACCACCATTCAAAGTAATATGACGGTGAGAAACCAACTGACGTGCAGCAGCACGAGTCGGAGCAATTCCCAAGCGATAAACTACGTTATCTAAACGGCATTCCAACATTTGCAACAAAACTTCACCGGTTACTCCACCAGCACGTTCTGCCTTTTCAAACAAAATACGGAATTGTTTTTCGAGCAAACCATAGGTATATTTTGCTTTTTGTTTTTCTTTCAACTGAACACCATATTCAGAGATCTTTCTTCTACGACGAGCCAACCCGTGCTGTCCTGACGGATAATTTCTCCGTTCCAGTGCTTTATCCGGTCCGTAAATGGGCTCACCGAACTTTCTTGCTATTTTAGACTTAGGTCCTGTATATCTAGCCATTTCAATTTCATTTTTAGATTTTAGATTTTAGATTGCAATTTCTCACAAGCAAGTGAAAATCATATAAATTCACAATTTAAAATTTAAAATTCAATTACACGTTATTCGTTTACACTCTACGTCTCTTAGGAGGCCGGCAACCGTTGTGCGGAAGCGGAGTAACATCGATAATCTCAGCTACTTCAATACCACTGGCGTGGATTGCACGAATAGCAGACTCACGACCGTTTCCCGGACCTGAAACATATACTTTAGCTTTTCTCATTCCGAGGTCGAATGCTACTTTTGAGCAATCGGCAGCTGCCATCTGAGCAGCATAAGGAGTGTTCTTTTTAGATCCTCTGAAACCCATCTTTCCGGCGGAAGACCATGAAATCACCTGACCAGTTGAGTTGGTCAAAGAAATAATGATGTTGTTAAATGAGGAATGAACGTGTGCTTGTCCCACGGCTTCTACTTTAACCAGCCGCTTCTTGTTACTTGATGTAGACTTCTTTGCCATAATTCAACTCAATTATTTAGTTGCTTTTTTCTTGTTAGCAACAGTTTTCTTCTTACCCTTACGTGTACGGGCGTTGTTCTTCGTACTCTGTCCTCTTACGGGCAGTCCTAAACGGTGACGGATTCCCCGGTAGCAACCGATATCCATCAGTCGTTTGATGTTCATCTGAACGCTTGATCTCAACTCACCTTCGACTTTGTACTCTGCTCCAATAATTTTTCGTACAGCCCCGAGTTGGTCGTCGTTCCAGTCTTTCACCTTCAGGTCATAATCGATGCCGGCTTCACTCAGGATAGCACGTGCACTACTTCTACCTATACCATAGATATAGGTCAAGGCTATTTCTCCTCTTTTGTTTGAGGGTAAATCTACACCTACGATTCTTGCCATAAATCTTTTTTAATTTAACTAGATTAATGATTAACCCTGACGCATTTTAAACTTAGGGTTCTTTTTGTTAATGACGTACAAAACGCCTTTTCTTCTTACAATCTTGCAATCGTCATTACGTTTCTTAATTGACGCTTTTACTTTCATGGTCCTCTTTTTTATTTTAGATTTTCAGATCTCAAATTTCAGATCGACAATTCTAATCCACGCAGACTAAAATCTACAACCTAAAACTCAAAATTTACAATTAAATCCTTAATTTTTATATCTAAAAGTAATCCGTCCCTTGGTCAAATCGTAAGGAGACATATCCACACGAACTTTATCCCCGGGGAGGATTTTAATATAATGCATACGCATCTTTCCGGAAATATGGGCTGTGATTACATGCCCGTTTTCCAATTCCACCCGAAACATAGCATTTGACAATGCTTCTGTTATTACTCCATCTTGCTCTATTGACGGCTGTTTTGCCATACCTTATTATTATTTTAGACTTTAAATGATAAATTCTCCTTGAAAATTTTGAATTTAAAATTTATGATCTGTTCAGTTCTTTCTCAACATATTCAAACGTCGACAGAATATCTGCTCCGTTTTTACCAATTGCTACGGTATGCTCAAAATGAGCAGCCGGTTGCTTATCCCTGGTTCGGATTGTCCAACCATCATTTTCCTGATAAATATGCCGTTTCCCCAGATTGATCATAGGTTCAATAGCAATCACCATCCCCTCCTTCAGTTTCACTCCCTGTCCCTGTCGCCCATAGTTAGGCACCTGCGGATCCTCATGAAGATCATGTCCAACACCATGTCCAACCATTTCACGGACTACTGAAAATCCCTCTGCTTCACACCAGGATTGTACTGCATGTCCAATATCTCCGATCCTCATTCCGGACACTGCTTTTTCAATTCCTTTATAAAGACTTTCCTTGGTTACCCTCAAAAGTTTACGTACCTCTTCACGAACTTCCCCAACTTCAAAAGTATAAGCACTATCACCATAAAACCCATTTTTCAGGGTACCACAGTCGATAGAAACAATATCCCCTTCTTTCAAAATACATTTTGCGGATGGTATTCCATGCACCACAACATCATTCACTGAAACACACAAAGTATTCGGAAATCCGCCATATCCAAGAAAACCAGGTTCTGCCCCATGCGACCGGATAAATTCCTCAGCAATACGATCCAGTTCTAATGTAGAAATCCCCGGACGAATGTGCTTTGCCATCTCGCCCAGAGTCATCCCAACTAAACGGTTACTTTCCCTTAACAATTCAATTTCTTCTCCGGTCTTAACAAAAATCATGCCCCAAAATTACATTTTTTTTTCCTAACTCACAATAGCTCTTCCCCACCAGATTTCAGATTTCAAAATTTAGATTATAAATTATTACAATCATCAGATCATACATAATTTATAATCTAAAATTTAAATTCTATCTTTTTAATAGGCAGCTGGTCCTCCGGGTGTTTTCCCCTTGATTCGTCCTGTCTTCATCAATCCGTCATAATGACGCATCAACAAATGAGATTCAATCTGTTGTAAGGTATCCAATACAACCCCGACCAAAATCAATAAGGAAGTTCCACCATAGAACTGAGCAAACTGATGATTTACACCAGAAAGCTGTGCAAATGCCGGCAATATAGCAACAATTCCCAGGAAAATAGAACCGGGCAATGTAATTCTTGACATAATCGTGTCTAAAAATTCCATAGTTTTCCGTCCAGGTTTCACCCCGGGAATAAAGCCACCATTTTTCTTCATATCCTCAGCCATTTGCATTGGATTCACTGTAATTGCCGTATAAAAATAAGTAAAGGCAACTATCAAGATGAAAAAAGTCGCATTATACCAAAAACCTGTAAAGTTTGAGAAGGCAGCCACAAAACCTGACATAGACTCTGAAGCAGCATAGCTTACAAATGAAATCGGTAATAACATAAGAGCCTGAGCAAAAATGATAGGCATTACACCCGCAGCATTAATCTTCAATGGAATATATTGACGAACACCACCGTATTGTTTGTTACCTACAATACGCTTTGCATACTGTACGGGTACTTTACGAGTCCCCTGTACCAGCAATATACTACCACAAAATACAAAGAATAATAAAACAATTTCAATCAGGAATGCAACCAATCCCCCTCCCTGCTGGCTCACACGGGAAGTCAGTTCAGCAAAGAAACCAAAGGGCAAACGGGCAATGATACCAATCATAATGATAATAGACACCCCATTACCTATTCCTTTATCTGTAATCTTTTCTCCCAGCCACAGTACAAACATTGAGCCAGCAGCCAAAACTGCCACAGAAAAAGTTGTAAACATCCAGCCCTTCATCAGAAAGTATTCGGGTTGAATTTGCATATGCAAGTTGGTAAGATACGCAGAACCTTGTAAAATCAGGATGATCACGGTAAGATAACGGGTAATCTGATTAATTTTCCGACGTCCGCTTTCACCTTCACGCTGCATCCGTTGAAAATAAGGAACCGCAATTCCCAATAACTGAACTACGATAGAAGCAGAGATATAGGGCATAATCCCCAATGCAAATATTGATGCATTCGAAAATGCACCTCCCGAAAACATATCTAACAATCCCAACACTCCATTGTTAGAAGTCTGGTCTTTTAACGCAGCTAATCCGGAAGGATCAATACCTGGCAGTACGATCTCAGTACCTAGTCTGTAAACGAGTATTAATCCCAGGGTCGTCAGAATCCGGGTTTTCAATTCCTCAATTTTCCAAATGTTCTTTAATGTATCAAATAACTTCATAAGTTCTTTTATTTATAAGTTTATAAAGTTGATAAAGTTTGTAAGTTAAAAGTAAAAACCTTCGTACCCCATACCCTATAAACTTTATAAACTCGTTTTGTTTTACAAAACGACTACAGAGCCACCGGCAGCTTCAATAGCTTCAACAGCTTTTTTAGAGAATGCATTTGCCTTCACTTCAAGTTTAGCACTAATAGCACCATCACCCAATACTTTCAACAAATCATTCTTATTCAGCAGTCCTGCATTTATCAAAACTTCACGGTCAATCATAGTCAGATTATCCCTTTCAGCCAAGGCCTGCAACATACTAACATTGATAGCTTTATATGCAACACGGTTGATATTCTTAAAGCCGAATTTCGGTACACGTCTCTGCAGAGGCATCTGCCCACCTTCAAAACCGATTTTCATATGATAACCAGATCTTGATTTAGCTCCTTTGTGTCCTCTTGTAGAAGTACCTCCTTTTCCGGAACCCTGTCCACGACCAATTCTTTTTTCGTGATGAGTTGATCCGCAGGCCGGTTTTAAGCTACTTAAATCCATTGTATTTAGTCCTTAAATGTTTAACAAATTACTTTACTTCTTCCACGCGAATCAGGTGTTGGATTTTTGCTACCATACCCATAATCTGCGGAGTAGCTTCTTTCACAACACTGCTATTGGTTTTCTTCAATCCCAAAGCCTGAATAGTGCCTACCTGAGTTTTATCGCTACCGATTTTACTTTTTACAAGTGTAATTTTAATCTTTGCCATGATCCTCAAATATTATCCGTTAAACACTTTATCCAGACCAATCCCTCTTTGAGAAGCAACAGTACGGGCATCACGCATTTCTTTTAATGCAGCGATAGTTGCTTTCACAAGATTATGAGGATTGGATGAACCTTTACTTTTCGCCAACACATCGTGTATACCTGCACTTTCCAGTACAGCACGCATAGCACCTCCAGCAACCAAACCGGTACCGGAAGAAGCGGGTTGCATAAATACCTGGGCACCACCAAAACGAGCCACTTGTTCGTGAGGAATAGTTCCTTTTAAAACGGGTACTTTAATCAAGTTTTTCTTAGCAGCCTCAATTCCTTTAGAAATAGCTGTAGTTACTTCATTTGCTTTCCCTAATCCCCAGCCCACAATTCCGTTTTCGTCACCTACCACAACGATAGCTGCAAAACTGAATGTACGGCCTCCTTTAGTAACTTTGGTCACACGATTGATAGCCACCAATCTGTCCTTCAATTCCAAGTCAGTATTATTTACTTTTTGTTCCATTCTGCTAACTTATTAAAAATTAAGACCTCCGTTACGGGCAGCGTCAGCTAATGCTTTTACCCGGCCATGATATAAATAACCATTACGGTCAAAAACCACAGTTTCAATACCTGCTGTTTTAGCTTTCTCAGCAATAGCAGCACCTACCAGGGCTGCCTGTTCGGTCTTGTTCCCTTTTTTCTCCGCAATTTCTTTGCACAATGAAGAAACAGATACCAAAGTTTTACCTGCTTTATCATCAATCAACTGAACAGAAATCTGCATATTAGAGCGGAAAACGCTCATGCGTGGACGTTCAGCTGTTCCGGAGACAATCTTACGGATTCTCCGTTTTATTCTTAATCTTCTTTCTTCTTTCGTTAAAGCCATAACTTTTTACCTCCTTTAGTGATTAAACTTTAGCTGACTTACCTGCTTTCCGGCGAACCACTTCACCTACGAAGCGAATACCTTTACCCTTGTAAGGCTCAGGTTTACGGAAAGAGCGAATTTTAGCAGCTACCTGACCGATAAGTTGTTTATCACAACTTTCGAGCGTAATAATCGGGTTAGCACGTTTTTCAGTTACAGCTGAAACTTTTACCTCTGCCGGTAATTGCAAGAAGATAGAGTGAGAATATCCCAGTCCTAGTTCAAGAACCTGGCCTTCAGCGTTAGCACGAAAACCAACACCTACCAGTTCCTGCTTGATTGTATAACCTTCAGAAACCCCCACTACCATATTGTGCAATAATGCACGATACAGTCCATGCTGTGCTTTGTGTTCTTTATCTTCTGTATGACGTGCTACGTGCACTAAATTGTCTTCAACGGTTACAGTCAGGTCAGGACTTACTTTCTGAACAAGTTGTCCTTTCGGCCCCTTTACTGTGACGGTGTTATCAGGACTTACTGCTACAGTAACTCCTTGTGGTATATGAATCGGTAATTTCCCTATACGTGACATGTCTTCTTCACTTTAAAATTAATACACATAACACAATACTTCACCGCCTACGTTCCGCTGGCGAGCTTCTTTGTCTGTCATCAATCCCATAGAAGTAGACAAAATGGCAATACCCAGTCCGTTCAATACGCGTGGCATTTCTTCCACATTAGTATAACGGCGTAAACCTGGCTTTGACACACGTATCAGTGATTTGATAGCCGGTACTTTTGTCTCGGGATGATATTTCAAGGCAATTTTGATATTGCTTCTTACTCCATCCTGTTCGAACTTATAGTTCAGGATATATCCTTTTTCTTTCAGGATTTTGGTCATTTCGAGTTTCATTTTAGAACCCGGGATTTCAACCACTTTATGACCAACACTTACTGCATTCCGAATGCGGGTAAGGA
>URJC01000020.1 GCA_900548135.1 uncultured Odoribacter sp.
GAAAAGTATACAGTTCACTTTACGGAATATCAGCAACATGGTCAAACTCGGCTCATCAGCTTTTGTCAGCGAGATATCCATTGCTTTTATGATGTTCCTGGGAAATTATGTATTTATCAACCATTTAGGTGAAGACGGAGTTGCCGCATTTAGTATCGCCTGCTATTTTTTCCCTATTATATTCATGGTGTACAATGCAATCGCCCAATCCGGCCAACCCATCATCAGTTACAACTTTGGCATAAAAAACAAAGCACGTATCAGGCAAACAACCCACTTAATGATTAAAACCGCTTTAATTTGTGGAACTAGTTTCTTCATTGTTACAGCACTTTTCAAGCACCAGATTGTCACTCTTTTCATAAAACCAGAATATACTGCCTATCAAATAGCCACGGCAGGTATGCCCTATTTTGCCTTTGGCTTTCTATTTTTCGCAGTGAACATAGTCGCCATTGGCTATTACCAAAGCATCGGTTGTGCCCGTCTCGCTACCCTCATCACCCTGTTAAGAGGTATACCCTTTATGTCCATCGGTTTCCTGTTACTGCCTTTAGTTTTGGGCACCAAGGGAATATGGCTTGCCGTACCCTTGGCAGAATTATTGACCTTACTTTTAATTGGCGGGATTTATATAAAAGACACTCTACAAAACAAAACCTAAAATAAACCGGAACCATTGTTGATTTCAGGAAGTGTTCCGGTTTATTCAATCATTATTCGTCCTCCAGTGTACCAAACTTTCCTGAATTCAGGTCATGGTAAGCTTGTAAAATTTCATCTTTTGTATTCATGAGAAAGGGCCCGTATGCCACAATAGGTTCCCGAATCGGTTCACCGCTAAGCAATAGTAATATTGTATCTTGTTCTATTGCTTTCAGAAAAATTTCCTCTCCCTTATTTTTAAACAAGATAAAATGATCTGCTGGTGCTTCCTCCTTTTCATTCACCTGTACTTTCCCCTGAATGACCAAAATCCCGGTATTATATTCCGCAGGTAAACTCAACCGGATACTCTTCTGAGTTCCCAAATGAATATGATATAATTCCAGAGGAGTAAAAGTCTTTGCTACCCCCCGAACCCCTTTAAACTCCCCGGCAACAACTTCCACCTGGCCTGCCGCATCAGGTAGATTATATTTGGGTATCTGGACATTGGTAATGGATTGATATTTCGGTTCGCTCATTTTATCTTTAGCCGGAAGGTTAATCCACAATTGCACAACCTGAAATATTCCGCCTTCCCGGCTAAATCCAGCCTCATGGTATTCCTGATGTAAAACGCCGGAAGCAGCCGTCATCCATTGTATATCTCCTGCCCCGATTACCCCGCGATTGCCCCGGCTATCCTGATGAGCTATTTTTCCATGATAAACAATAGTCACCGTCTCAAATCCCCTATGCGGATGAACACCTACTCCCCGGGGATGTTCACGGGGACTAAATTCTATCTTAGCATTATAATCCAATAAATAAAAAGGACTCATCCGGTCCGGAGCCATATCGTATCCGCCCGGGAAAAAATTATGTACCCGAAAACCATCCCCCACCATATGCGGAGGAGGTGGAACTAAAATCTGTTGAACTTCCTTCATTCCCATTATCTACAAAATGAATAATTTACTTAGCAAAAAACTTCTCAATTATAATACGTCGCTGTATACTAAAAGTTTACCCCTTCATCTGTCCACCATTATTTATAGTAATAAACATTAAAACACCAACTTAAAATCGCAACTATAAATAAACATAATCGTTAAGGCAAGTAAATTCCAACAAGCTTCATGGATTCAAAAGCAAATTTCATTTACAAAACAGAAATTGTTTTATCCCTATCTAATACGAATCTTATTTCTTGTATCAAACAATCGTCAGAAGTTTGTCCGCCGAACTATCAGGTTATCCTAACTATAAAAGAATCTTTTTCCACAACTCCGTAAAGTCACTTATGAAATTTTCTATACCCAAAAAGAAAACGTAGAAGAAGTAGTACCAAAGCAGTCAGAAAAAATCTCTGGTTCTCAATTAGTTCAAAAATTTGAAGAATTGAGGACCAGGGAGATTTTGTCCTGTCATACCTTAGGCTCCGATGTACACGACCTGGTAATGCCGTACCATATCTGACATATAATCATTTCGTCAGGTTCGGATTGTTTTCAGTCGCTTCTTTGGGGAAAGGAATAGTATATTTTACGTCCTCTTTCCTTAAAGTAACAGTATGGCTATTGTATTGTTTATCCAGGTATGTCTTGGTTATCTCCGGCCGGGTTGTACGCCGTAAATCATACCAACGGTGTCCTTCCAACGCTAACTCACGCACCCGTTCATCTGCAATTTCAGCAATACATTCTTCACGGCTCATCTGATCGATTTCTCTGGCTTTTTGCTCATAATAATCAGGAGACAACCGTTTCACCATCAACTGTTTCAGATAACTTTTAGCAACATCCAGTTTACCTTCTGTATGGGCAGCAGCTTCCGCAGCAATCAGATAAATCTCTCCACTACGGAAAGTCACCTTCATATCATCCCCATTGCATTTATCAGGCACATAGTGTTCACCATCCCATTTAAAATAACGTTCCACGCGCAAATCTTTTTCCAGGTTATATTTTTCCATTGTATGATCCAGCATATACATATCTGCCACGATATCAATATTAACCACCCGCTCCATAGCCAAAATAGACTCTTTAGAATCATAATAATAAGGAGAACGCGCATCAGGATCATTCAAATCCTCCAACTCACAACCGGGCAGTAACTCCTGAGCCGCCTGTAATGCCAACTCCCATTCTGAACGATAAAGCCGGATTCTGGCTTCCAAAGCCTTTGCAGCCATAGCAGAAAACCGATAACGGTAAGCCAAAGGTTGTTTCTCCAATTGCATATAATATTGCCCTTTCCTAAGATCTTCTAAAATCTGCGTATACACCTGTTCCACCGACGAAGGAATATACTCTTGTTCCACATCCACATGCAGAGAAATCGGAACGCCTTTATCTGTTGCCGCCGTTTGTACATCATAAGGCTTGGCATACAAATTCAATAACTCAAAATGATAATAAGCCCGTAACAGGTAAGCTTCTGCCAATACTTGTTCCCGTGTTTCTTCACGGGTATCCACCGGAGCAGCCATGACATGGTCAATTACTGTGTTAGCATAAAATATAATTTTATACACAGAAGTCCAGGGATAAGCCTTTGCCAAAGGATCTACCGCAGCATCATTCCAGGTCGCAACATCAATATAATCATCATAAGAACCATAACCGTCCCAATTGTAAGGAAAGACCTCATCCGAACGTACAGCCAACAACACTTTATGTTGAGTGGTACGCTCATAAGCAGAAGTCAGCAAAGCCCGGTATTCTGTCAATTTTTCAGGAATAACCATTCCTGTCGGAGTAATATCCAGATAATCACAAGATCCGGCCAAAAAAGCCAATAAAAAAATCAGATATAGCTGTTTCATCTTACACACTTTTATCATTTCACCTTAAAAAGTAAGATCCAATCCGACAGAAAAAGTCTTCGGCAAGGGTTGCGCATATATATTCCCATAGCTTTCCGGATCGAAATACCCCTTATAATTCGTCGCAACAACCCAGGGATTCCGCACTTCTGCACTAACACGTACTCCGGCCATATGCATTTTTTTCAATAAATAATCCGGCAAATTATACCCTAACCGTATACTGTTAATACGCCAGTAACTCATCTTTTTAAACCAATAATCAAAATTCTGGAATGCGGTAATCCCACGATCATCCACTGTCATATACTGATATATACCATTATATTCCCCTTCGGTTGCCGAACCTAATAATCCCGGATATTTCCCTTCCGGATTGACAGGCGACCATATATCAAATACTCTGCGGGAATAGTTCCGGCCGGGAGACATACTCACCGGGTCATAAAAAGGAGTTTCCTTTACTGTCTGATCCAGAATAAAACTGGTAGAAACAGTCAAATCAAAACCCTTGTAATAAAACCGATTGATAAATCCTCCAGAAAACTTAGGCTCAGATGTCCCTACATAAGTAAAAAGTTTACGATAGTCCTCTACATTCAATTTACTGGAAGCAACTAAAGATCCCCAAAAATCAGTATATTCTATCCCGAAAAAATCATAAAAAGACACCTTCTCCCCATTTTTATAAAACATCTGGTTTCCATTCTCATCCAGTCCAGCGGTTTTCAATGCAAATAAAGCCCCTACCGGATATCCTTCACCAGAAGGTTGCCAGGAAGAATTTTTCACATTGATCTGATTGACTATACTCTTATTTCGGGCGATATTGAAATCCATCGTCCAACGAAAATTGTTGGTTTTTACATTCACACTGGACAGTGCAAATTCAAATCCTTTATTCGTGACTTTTGCCCAATTCATATTGGTAAAATCAAAACCACTTTCTCCCGGTAATGCACGTGTCCCAATCAGATCGTTACTAATTCGTTTATAAGCGTCTACACTAAATGTCAATCGGTTCTTAAAAACTCCCATATCCCATCCGAAATTCCAGTTTTTTGTTTTTTCCCAACGTAAATTCTGGTTAGGAGGACTACTCACTTCGATATTAGGTTCATTTGTATCCGGCAAGATAGAGACATTTCCCCAAGCCCCCATAATAAAGGGAGAAGTATTTTTATCTACATTCCCCTGCACACCATAGGAAACCCGCAATTTCAGATTAGTTAACCAATCAACCTGACTCATAAATTCTTCCCGATTGATATTCCAAGCCCCGGAAACAGACCACAAGGGCAAATACTTGTATTTTTTGGCAACCCCAAACAGATTGGAACCATCGTAACGTAAACTTCCGAAAAAAGTATACCGGTTATCGTACATATAGGACCCGGTCATATAATAAGAAATATAACGGTTTTCATATTCCGATTTGGTATACTGCTTAAAAAGAGCAGAATTAGCATATGAAGCATCCGGAAAAACAACCGGCTTCGTTGTCAGGGTCCTGGGATCAAATCCAAATCCCTTTGCATGGATTTCCGTAGTTTTATCTCCTCTCATTTCATAACCTGCCATCACATCCACTTCATGCCGCTCAACCCAGGTTTTTGTAAATTCTGCCTGAATTTTCCAATGATATTGGGACATATCCGAATCCCAGTTCTGAATAATCCCACCTTCCGGTAAAAAATATTGATCTTGCTTATAACGGGAAGATTCCCTGTATTTTCTAACATAATAAGTATCTTCCTGAGCCATTTTTTCAGATTTGGAATTCTCCAACTGTAATCCCAACTGAGTATTCAGTTTCAGCCAGGAAAACGGTTTATATTCCAGGGACACCTGTGGTTTTACCGCCAAATTTTTCAGAAAATAATTTGTATTCTCCCTTTCTTCTATCAAATTAAAATCCATCACTCTGTCACCTGCCCCCTCAATATCACGGTCATAAACATAATCTCCCAATTCATCCCAAATCGGCTGATAGGGATTAACAGTCCGGGTATAATTAGCAGGATTGATAAAGGCATTTTCATCGGTCATATAACTTTTCCGTTTACTTTTAGTGACAAACAACGCAGTACCTAATTTTAAATTCTTCAACAGATTATAATCGGTTTTCATAGTCAGGTTATAACGGTTGAAAGCAGTTCCGCTTGTTGTTCCTTCTTCATTATAATACCCGGCAGAAAAATAATAAGTTGCTTTCTCACTTCCTCCTGAAAAACTCAGGTTATATTGCTGGTTAATCGCATTTTGGTAAACTTCATCCTGCCAATTCGCCCCATTCGTTCTCAATGCATTGATTTTTTCCTGCGCTTCTGCAGAAATAGCACTAAATCCACCTTTCCGGAAGGCATTCCGTTGTCCCAACTGATCCAGGATTCGGGCAACCCCGCCCCTATCCGAACGATACTCCAGGTCCTCCCGGGCTGCCATCCCCAATTCAAAATCCACTTTCTCCGAGGCATTCATCAGATTCAATTTTCCCAAATCCGGACGTGTTGTTACAAACATAGATGCAGAAGCATTTACTTTCATCTGACCTGTCCGTCCCTTTTTAGTGGTCACCACAATCACTCCATTGGCAGCACGTGCACCATAAATAGCCGTAGCAGCAGCATCTTTCAGAATTGTGATATCTGCTATATCTGCCGGATTCACCCCAGCAATTGAAGTATTGTAAAGATTATCAATATTATCCTTATTTCCAAAATCTTTAGGGATATCATTCCCCTCCAGAATCATCCCATCAAGCACCCACAGCGGATCTGTACTCCCGCTCAGGGAAGCCATTCCCCGGATACGCATCTTTGCCGGAGCACCGGGAGCACCATTTGTCGGAGTAGCAAGAACTCCGGCCACCTGCCCTTCAAGCATCTGATCAATACTAGCCACGCCTATAGCCTGGATATCCTCAGCCTTAACGGTTGTCACTGCTGAAGTGATTTTCCGCTTTTCAATTTTCTGATAACCGGTAACTACTACTTCCTCCAATTGTTTTAAATCTTCTTTCAAACGAAAAGTAAACACGGTCTCACCGGAAATATCTGCCCGCAAAGCTTCGTACCCGATAAAACTCACAACCACATATTGTATTGAAACCGGCAAAACCAGTTCAAAACGCCCCTCCGCATCAGCTACTGTCCCTGCCGGATTGTAATCTTTACTTTCAGGATTCTCCGGATCAATAAACACGGTAGCCCCCGGAAGAGGCAAGCCAGAAGAAGCTTCTACCACCCGCCCGGTTATCTTCCGCGTATTTTGTGCCAACAACACACCAGGTAAACACAAAATAATTAAAATCAATAATTTTCCCATTTTTATTGTTGTTCTCATATTCTACAGTCTCACAATTTGAATACTCATCTCCATGGACAAGTCACAATTCACCACTTTGCTTCACACTGTTCATCGTATATTCAAAGCCTCTTTTATCCGCACAACCAAATCTTCATAATGTTGCCGTGTAGCCACATCTCCGGTATTCCGGTTCTGCTCCGCCAAACGAAGAACCTGAAACAAAGCCCCCCGTTTTACAGAAACTGCTTCCGATACCCGTCCCATCATAGAATAACTCAACGGACGCAATTGCACATCTTCCGGAACAGGAAGATCAAAAGTAGCAGGCACAGCTGCATAATGACAACAGGCCTCCTGATGCAGGGCTTTTTTTGTTGTCTTCTCCACCGCCTTATTCGAACTGACAATGATAGCGTCAATGTAATTTTTCTGAGTCATCCGTTCATATAAAGAAAGATTACGTCCGGCATGACTTCCTTTAAAAACAACCTGGTGTAGATCAGCAAACATCTCTTCCGGAGTATACACCTTCTTTTTTCCAATCATTATTTCCGACTCATACATCCGCATTAAACGATCGTCTTTCATCAGGTCATAAAATACGGCATATTGCAATTCACGAATAGTACTATATGGTGAATATTCCACTTCTGCAGGAGACATCCTCAAAGGAAAAACCTTTTTCCATATCTCAGCCCCAAACAACCATTCAGGTACCACAAATACCTCTTCACACAGATATTTTACAGCTTCTTTCTGTTTTTCCTTTTCTACCGGAATATAACGTCCGAAAGTGTCACCAGCCACCGGATTATTGATATAGAAACCACCCACATGGGCAGTAACATGACCCGCATACATTTTCCACTGATTGATCACCGCCATTAACAATTTGCCTGCTTCCAGCAAACGCCCCTCCTGATCTGAAGTCCAGGTTTCAATGTTCGGAACAATACGTTTCAAATTCAGGATACCATAACGGTTTGCTTTTATCACATCGTCTCCCAGGTCCTCTGCCTGTGCACGCGGATCAACCGGATCACGCTGGTCCTGTTGTTCGCCATACCAATACATCGGATCTCCAGTATGTTCAGTAATCCATCGATTCAATACAGGCAATTCCTCATGGGCATCCTTTACATCCAGCCAACGATAAGCCCAACGAATAGCATGTTTATCATACACCCCGATCATGGGTGTGATTCTTTCCACCCGATCTTCCGGTTGTGCCACATAATTAAAACGGGCATAATCCATAATAGAACTGGCAGTTCCCCCCATCCTGGCAGTAAATGTCCTTGAACGCAACGAATCTACGGGAAAGGCATTGGAAGCCCCCATATTATGTTTCAACCCAAAAGTATGCCCGACCTCGTGGGAAGAAACAAAACGAATAGCACTGGCCATATACTCATCCTCAAAAGTATTCACCCTTGCCCGCGGATCAACAGGACCTGTCTGTACCTGCATCCAGGTATGCAACAAGGTCATCACATTATGCCACCACACCACATCAGCCTCAATGATCTCTCCCGAACGAGGATCAACCACAGAAGGTCCCATCGTATTTGCTTGTTGGGAAGCAGCATAAGTAATAACAGAATAACGGGAATCATCAATATCAAAATCAGGATCATCCGCAGGAGCATCTTTAGCCACTACTGCATTTTTAAAACCTGCAGCTTCAAAAGCTTCCTGCCAATCCAAAACCCCCGCTTTGATGGCTTCCCGCCACTGAGCCGGTGTTGCCGGATCAATATAGAAAACAATCGGTTTGGCAGGTTCCACCAACTCTCCCCGTTTATACTTTTCCACATCCTCAGGCTTCGGTTCCAAACGCCAACGATGTACAAACTCCCGTTTTTCAACCGCTTGTTGCCGATCATTAAAATAATAATGCGGAGTGGAGAAAAAACCGACCCGGTCATCAGCAAAACGAGGAGTCATCGGTTTTTCAGACAATAAAACAATATTGGTTGTCGTTTCCACGGTCACCGGAACTGATTCATGCCCTTCGGTTACTTGCGTAGTCAAAAAGGCTTTCACCACTACATTCCGAGGGAAAGATTTCATTGCAGCAATCCGCGACAAGTCTTTCTTAACAGAAGTACCCAAAGAGATACTGTTATATAAATCATTAAAACTTTTCTCACTCCCATCAAACACCTTATTTACTTTAACCACAACGGCAGTGGAATCCAAATTAAAGGTTTCTATCGGAAACTGTTCAATGACAGCTTCCCGATAGTTATCCTTCACTGAACGGGCTATTGCATCCCCTTCAGGCACACTGACACGGGGATTCCATGTCGTTACCCACACCTTTTTTTGCACTGTATCTTTATGGAAACGGATTAACTTGTCTTCATATGCCATTCCTTTGTTTAATCCGGCATCATTTAATTCATAAGGTACTCCTGAAACCTTATTGACAATCAACATATCCCGGCCAAATAAAGAATCCGGAATTTCAAAATACCAATCATTTTCCTGTTGATGAATCCGAAACATTCCGGTATAAGTCTTAGCCTTTTCCACTAATTCATCATAACGGTTTTTTCTTGCAGCTACGGAATTTGCCACTTTTTCACTCTTTTTTTTCCGGAATCCCCAAGCATATACCTCATTGACACTTCCGGCAACAAATAGCAGAAGCAAACCTGCTGTCCAAACTGTTCCTGTCCTCATTCTATTGTTCATAAAGTTTAGAAATCAATTCATATTTCTTCTGCATAAATAATGATGCAGTTTACAATATTAATTTAAAATGTACATTAGAAGAAGAAAATAAACATCAATACCCCAAAAAAAGGAGTGAAATCCGAAAAAAAGGGAATGAAATACGGCATTACGATTCAGCAAACTTTCCTCCTCCTTGCTACTGAACTAAATAAGAGGAAGGATACAAATAAAATGGCCGTTTTCAACGCTATATGCGAATTGCTTATTGGAACAATAAGCATATATTTTTCGAATATTTTCAAATCCAACCCCAAACGACTCCTTATCCGTATCCAGACGGGGCTGATAATCGTTTTCAACAATCAACAGATCTCCCTTACGGTAGACCCGAATACACAAAGGATGCTCTTTTGTAATCTCATTGTGTTTGATGGCATTTTCAATCAATACCTGTAAACTCATCACAGGTATTGTCTTTATTTCCTGTTCAATATTAGAAGCAATATCCAATTCAAGTTCATTCCTGAAACGGATCTTCTGCAAGAAAAAATAATACCGGATAAATTCAACTTCCTCACGGACCGGAACCAGATTGTCATTCCGCTTCTCCAACACATAACGATATAATTTTGACAAATTCAGAACAAATTCTTTCGCCAGCACCGGTTCCGTGCTAATCAAAGCATTCAGGGAGTTCAAAGCATTAAACAAGAAATGGGGATTGATCTGGTTTTTCAATTGCTGAAGTGTCAGTTGTAAAGTCTCTTTTTCCAATTCTAACCGCCGGTGATATTCCTTTTTCCACCTATATTGGGCATATGCCAGAAGCACACTAAAAACCAATACTGTAAACAGTCCGATCCACCAGGTATAACGGCGGAATTCACCCATTTCTTCCTGAGTGATGAAATCGGGTATATTTATCACTACCACCCATTTCTCATTCCCCACCCCAACAGGAAAATATATCCTCTCCACAGGTAATAATAAAAATTGGGACATGCCGGAACAACGGACAAACTTATTTTCCCGGATCGCCTCATCGTATCTCCCGGGATCATCGGAATTCGCCAGATACCGGCCAATCCGGGTTTCGTCGGGGTGACACATTAGAATCCCTTGCCCATTCAAAATGTAAATATAACTCCTCACCGCAGGATTCGTTTGGGCAAAATAGGTATGCAAATCTGGTAAAGAAAGATCTATACCGTAAACAACATCCTGAAACTGCCGGAATAACGTCCAGTACAAAATGCCGTCACTATAATAAAAAGTACTTTTATCCATATTGGTGGCCTCATACGCAATCTTTTCCAAATTAATTTCCAATACAGGATCCTGTTTGGTAACTCCTAATGAATCTATACAGACAAAATTCCGGTTTTCTTTTTGATACCAAATCCGGGAAACTTTAGCATCCAAGCGTACCAAACCTAATAACAGGCTTTGCAATTCCCTCTCATTATCCGGATTCACCATCAGATAATCCTGAATAATCCGGTTCAATTCGACTGTCTTCCCAAAATCCATTGCAATCAGTTCTGCACGATATCCACCCATTTCCTCTATCATAGAATTATGCATCTGTACGGCAGTCTTGTTAATCCCTATACCAATCAACCAAACAGCAATTGCAAAAACAAGCAATAAAGACAAACCGATGATAACAATATTTCTTTTGAGAAACATAAAAATGTCATGTATAGTGTAAATATACAAATCTATATATTTCCATGAAATTACAACATTGGAAACAGACAAAAGTTAACCGAAAAAGTATTATTAAATACCTCCATAACACGTCTATACCACTTTTAATGGTAGAACCAGTCCCCCTGAATTATACTTTTAATCCGGGAAAGTGTATAAATGATTTAAAAATCTCCCTATTGCTTTTTGTAATTGCGAAGTGGTACACTTATAATGGTTAATCATAACAGTAAAAGCCAATTGTTCGCCAGTTTTATCTACCAAAAATCCTGCTAAACAACGTACCCCAGACATAGATCCGGTTTTGGCTTTCAGATTATTTTTCAATAAAGGCCAGGCTGAACAGTAACCAGCTAAACCCCCATCTATACCAGCCACTGGCAAAGAACGTATAAACGCATTCTCTTTCTGTTGACCAATATTTACTAATAAATCAGTAAATAAACAGGCAGGTACAGCGTCAAATACTGACAGCCCTGAAGCATCCTTTAAGGTTATTCCGGATGCATCCAAATGCAACTGACTAAACAAAGCCGACAACCGATCTGTCCAATTATCCCCATTGGCAACCAGATGGCCCAATGCCTCAGCAAACAAATTAATGCTGGATTTATTGGTATGAAAAACAATTTCTTCCAACCGGGGAGAATACAATTGTAATAATAACGTACTTTGATTGCTTGTACATTGCTGTCCTTTTACCTCTATATTTTTTTGCTTTAACGCTTCTTTCACCTCCTGAATAAAACAAGCTGCCGGATCGTGCATAGCCCCTTTTACTTTAAAAGATTTCCGTCCGGCAGGAATAGTCCCCTTTACACACAAAACCCTACTATAAGGCCCTCCAAATATCCAAGCATCATCCTTCTTATTCGTAGCTGCTTTCACTTCATTTTTTATCTTTACTTCTGGTAAAGCGGGAGTAACAGAAAGCAGTTTTGTTTCGGTACCAGGCTGCCCGGACTGAAGCAGAAGCGTAAAAGTATTGTCCCGGTAATTAAAAGGAAGATAAGAAGCCCCATAATAATTCGAAATATCTTCCCAAGCCCACGAACCAGGAATATGGGTTCCTACTTCAGCACCTTCAACCAGAACATCTCCTTGAATACATTTAATTCCAGCTTTCCCAATAGCGGCAACTAAAGGAGTAACCAAAGTATGGTGAGGGAAATAACGAGAATCTAAAGTAGGATCTCCAGCGGCTAGCAAAGTAATATTTCCGACAAGAATACTATCCTTTATTTCTCCGGTATAATGAATCAACGTATGAAACCGAAAATTTTTTCCCTTTTCCTGTAAGGCAAACCAGGTCGGTATAATTTTCGCCACAGAAGCCGGAGTTAAAGCCATTTGATCCTGGTAGGTAACCACAGGCTGTCCATTCGCAACTTTCTTAACAGATATCCCGATAGCCGCATGTTCCAATCCTTCGGTTTCCAGCAATTGCTGCAAAGCCTCCTGATATTGTCCATAAGCAAACATGCCCCACCAGCAAAAAAAGATACCCAGTATTCCTTTTTTCATCTTATTGATTGTCGATAGATTTTAGTATTTTTTCGACTTCTTCTTCTGTTTCATGCAACTTGGATTTACAAAAAGTAATTAAGCCGGACACTTTTTTCACTTTCTCACTCAATTCATCCACATCCAACTGATTATTCTCCAGTTTAGAAACAATATCTTCTATTTCAGCCATAGCTTCTTTGTAATTCAGTTTATGATTTTCCATTATGTTACAAATTATTGATTAACCACCTTACTCTTTATTTTTCCATGGGCAACCTCTGTTTCCAACAGATCTCCGGGTTGCAATTCCCCAATTTCTTTCAAAGCTTTTCCATTCAGACGGGTAATAGAATATCCTCTTTCAAGTACTTTCCGTGGGTCAGCCAATCGCATGGTCGTTTCTGCCAAATCCAAACGCCGGCGGTTTTCTTCCCATATACGTTCAATCTTTTGCCTAAGTTCCCTGCTTTTCATTTCCAGTAAATTCTGTTGACGGTCCCACAACAAATCCAGTCGGTTCTCTATTTTTCCGGTCATCCGGTCAAATCCCGACAAAGCATCCCGGATATACAAACCGGAAGCATGTTCTATACACTGTGACATCAACTTCAAACGAGTAGTCCTTTCAGTAAGCAATACCTGTACCAACCGTTTAAATTCTGAAACAGCCACCAACTGACGTCTGGTCTGTATATGCAACAACTCCTGAATACCAGTCACAAAATCCTGCTGCAGTGTATCCAATTTATCCTCTTGTTCCCTGAATACCTCTATCAGAAAAGCAGCGGCAGCAGTAGGCGTTTTCACCCGCATATAGGATACCCGGTCCACAATCGTCTCATCGCGTTCATGACCAATACCGGAAATCACAGGCAAAGGAAACTGGGCTATGTTAGCTGCCATATCATAAGAATCAAAACAACCGAGATCCGTCTGAGAACCTCCTCCCCGGATGATAACAACCACATCAAAAACAGTTTCATACTCATAAATCCGGTCCAAGGCAGCAATCACCGATTCTGTTGTTCGCTCTCCCTGCATCACGGCCGGAAATAATTTGACATGAAAATGATATCCGTAAGGATTCTTTTCCAAATGCTTTAAAAAATCACCCAATCCGGCAGCTGTCGGTGAAGAAATTACGGCAATCGTCTTAGGCAATATCGGAAATACCAATTCCCGGTTCATGTCTATCATCCCTTCCCGCTCCAACTGCAACAGGATTTCCCTTTTCTTCCGTTCCAAATCGCCTACAGTATAAGTTGGATCAATATCCCGGATATTTAACGAATACCCATACACTTCATGAAACACAACCTCGACATTCAACATCACTTTCATTCCTCTGGTCAAAGCCCTTCCGGTAGTTGTCTCAAAATAAGGTTTCAGTGTACGAAAAGTAAATGCCCAGATAGTTCCCCGAGCCGTAGCGACTACAGTTTCATCATCGTCCTTTTTGTCTGCCAATTGTAAATAACAATGTCCGGAACGATTCAGCAGTATTTCTGTTATCTCTGCCGTAATCCATACCGCTTCGGCAAAATCACTTTTCAAGGCGTGCTTCACCCGGTTATTCAACTCATATAAAGTAATTGCCTCCATTGTATCAACTAACTTTTACTCCATTTCTATCAACAGCATATAAACCTTTGGATCATCAATGAAATATCTTTTCATACGATCTTCCATCCCTTACAACTGAACAGTTTTATTCAGCTCGTCGATATAGTCCAACACTTCTTCCCTTCCGAGCCGTTTCTCTGCTGATGTCATAAAAGCCAGCGGAGTAGTCTCCCAAGTATCCAGCATCACTTTATGGTAATCCGCTATACATTTCAAACGCTGGCTGGCAGTCAGTTTATCCGCTTTTGTAAAAATCATCACAAAAGGCACCCCATTCTCTCCTAACCATTCCATAAATTCCAAATCTATCCGTTGCGGCTCCAATCGGCTATCAATCAATACAAAAAGACAAATCAAGTTTTCCCGTTTCAGGATATAATCCCGGATCATCTTCTCAAATTGCCGTTTCAAAGCCTCCGAAGTCCGGGCATATCCATAACCTGGCAGATCCACCATATACCATGAATCATTAATCAGGAAATGATTGATCAATTGTGTTTTACCCGGTTTTGCTGCAGTCTTTGCCAATTTCTTGTTATTCGTCAACATATTGATTAAAGACGATTTTCCGACATTCGATCTACCAATAAAAGCATATTCATGCTTATCCGGCTTAGGACATTTGCCCACTGTAGAATTACTGACAAAAAATTCTGCTTTTAAAATATCCATAGCTAAGAATTTAGGATCCCTACAAAGATAATTTTTTCATTTGGTTAGAGCAAATCAGAAATTTCCTTATTCCCCTTTCGGGACTTCACTCCCAACTCTTTCAATTTCAAAGTCTGGGAAATCAGATTACCATTTCCGTTTTTCAAACGGCCCCAAGCCTGATCATATACCTCCTGAGTTTTACGAATACTCTCCCCAATAGCAGTAAAACTTTCCAAAAAAGCAACACACTTATCATATAATTTAGCCCCCCGGTCAGCTATTTCCAAGGCATTTCTGTTCTGATACTCCCGGCTCCACAGGTCAGCTGTCAGTTTCAGGGAAACAATCAAATTCGCCGGACTCAACAACAACACCCGTTTCCGGTAGGCCTCATTCCATAACGATGAATCAGTCTGCATAGCCAGCACATAAGAAGCCTCATTCGGAATAAACATCATCACAAAATCCAAAGTTCCCCCAATCCAATCACAATAGTTTTTTCCCGACAATTCATTTATATGTTTCCGTACCGATTGCAAATGCGCCCGAAGGGCAGTCTCCCTTTCCGCCTCTGACGCGGCATTACAATAATTAATATAAGCGGTTAAAGAAACCTTAGAATCCACAATCACCTTCCTATTGTCCGGATATACAATGACAACATCCGGACGCAATGCATTCCCCTTCTCAGCGTGAACCACCTGATTATGTTCATTCCTCAGCGTTTCCTGTACAAAATATTCCCTGCCTTTCGTCAACCCCGAATTTTCCAGGATCCGTTCCAAAATCATTTCTCCCCAATCGCCTTGCGTTTTTGTATTTCCTTTCAAGGCATTGGTCAGGTTAACAGCCTCCAAACGGATTTGATTATTCAATTGTACCAATTCAGCAATCCTACGTTCCAATACTGTCCGTTCTGTAGCTTCTCTATGATAAGCTTCATCCACTTTCTTCCTGAATTCCACAATATCTTTATTCAAAGGTTGCAAAATCTTCTCTATATTCTCCCGGTTCATTTCTGTAAAACGCCGGGATTTATCTTCCAAAATCTCTCCCGCCAGATTCCGGAACTGTTCCTGCAACAACTGTTGAATCTCACCAACTTCTTTCTTTTTAGCTTCCAATTGTTCTTCCGTCACATGCAGGTTCTCTTTCAACCTGACAATCTCTGTCCATAAATCTACCCGTTCATTTTCCAACCGCTGCATTTTTTCACGTATCCTTTCCAATTCTTCACGGGTAAATTCTGCTTTTGCTTTCCACGTCCGCTGCCCCGGAAAAGTAAATAAAAACCCAACTCCTCCCCCAACAACCAAACCTACGATCAAAAACAAATATTCCATTTATGGTATATAAAATCAGAATCAGCAATATAATTCCCCAAAGAAACCAAATATCCTCCCACCCATTAAAAAACAACAAAAAGACATACAAATCAACATAACTAACAATCAATACTCTGTTTTTCCTGTATCTTTTTTCCAAAGACGGAATTCTTCACCGCTTTCTTTTTCCCGCTCATTCAGAAAAGGAATAGAACGCACCGCCTCCGGTAAAGCAATTTCCTCATAGATGAAAGAATCGTCAAAACCAGCATCAGCCGCATCT
>URJC01000021.1 GCA_900548135.1 uncultured Odoribacter sp.
CAGGTAAAGCAGGATACAGTTGTAACGTCCGGACAACCGAGTGCAGCAGAAGGAGTTTTTGAAATCCCTAAAAATATAGATGTACATATTACAGCAGATGTGAACACGATTATTTTTGACCGTTTGATGATCAGGAATGTGAAGGGAAATATCGGACTTGCAGATGCAGTTGCAGACTTGAAGAATTTAAGTTTGGATATGTTGAAAGGGAATATGGTCCTGAATGGACAATATAATACAGTTGACCCGAAGAATCCCAATGTCAATTTTAAATTGAAGGTTTCGGATTTTGATATAAATGAGGCTTATAATTCCTTTACTTTCATTAAAAAGAGTGTACCTGTTGCCCTGAATTGTGAGGGGAAGGTGTCTGCAGAAATGAAGTTTACTGCCAGGTTAGATAAAGAAATGAGTCCGGTCATGACAACGGCGAATGGTGGTGGATATCTGGAATCTCAAAGTATATTGCTAAAGGATAATCCCGCAATGAACCAACTGGCGAGTATTTTGAAGAATGACGAATTGAGCCGGTTGAGCATTAGCTATTTGAAGATTAATTTTAAGCTTGAAAACGGAAATATTATGGTTGAACCGTTCAAAACAGCATTTGCTGGTAATCCGGTGACTGTTTACGGTAAACAATCAGTTGAAGGGGATTTGGATTACACTTTGTCGATGACAGTGAACCGGGAGTTCTTTGGAAATGAAATTAATAACTTATTGAAGTCTATTCCGGGTTCAAAAAATATTCAAAATCTGGATATAGACGTGAAGGTGGGTGGTACTTTAGTTAAACCTGTTATTAAGCCGGATTTGTCTAAAGCGATTAAAGCTGTGACCAAGGAAGCAGAGAAAGAATTGAAAGGGAATGTGTTGCAAGGGTTGCAGAATTTATTTAAAAAGAAATAATTGAAAACAGGGAGCATAAATACTCCCTGTTTTCAATTAATAAGGCGGGGTAAATTTACCTGCTGCCGGAAAATCCGGAGAGTCTTCGGTATTACCGTATGGTTTGGGGTGATCTCCTAGGGTTTCTGATTCTTCCTTTAGTTCATCCATGTAGTCGGATAGGTTATCTTTTGCATTTTGGTCATTATTCTCCAGAATTTCATCCATAACTTTATTGTAAGCTTTGGTTTGTTGGGCAAACATACCTTTGGATTGGTCACTTTCTGCCCTCTCATAATTAGAGGCTCCAATGATGTCGTTTTCTGTTGTTTCATCATTGGCCATTTCCTGGCTTTTGCCAGGTTTTTCGGTTCCTTCACATCCTCCTGTTGTCTGTGTTTGGGGCTTGTTTTCTTTGTTGTTCATGGTTTAGTTGTTTTTAGTTATTGTCTGAGATATTAAAGATTTCCATATTCTTTTTCCTGATTGTATTTTATATTACCAACGCTCAAAAGATATAATTGTTACCCAAAAAACATTTAAATGTGCTAATGGTTCAATGACTTATGTTTAATTCTGAGGCTATTGGCTACAACTGAAACAGAACTGGCAGCCATGGCAGCTGCTGCGATCATGGGATTTAATAAAAAACCGCAACAGGGATAAAGTACTCCGGCTGCTAACGGGAGTCCTATCAGGTTGTAGATGAATGCCCAGAATAAATTTTGCCGTATGGTGAGTACTGTCTGACGGGATAAGGTCCAGGCTTTGGGTAAGGCATTTAAGTCGGAAGTGATCAGGGTGATTTTAGCGACATCGATGGCAATATCGGATCCTTTTCCCATGGCAACACTGACATCGGCTTGTGCTAAGGCCTGTGAATCATTAATGCCATCCCCGACCATGGCAACTATTTTTCCGGTTTGTTGGAGTTCTTTTACGAAATCAGCTTTTTCAGAGGGCATAACTTCAGCCTTAAAATGTTCCAAACCAATACTTGCAGCAACAGCTCTGGCGGTAATGGCATTGTCACCTGTGAGCATATAAACTTCTATTCCCCTTTGTTGCAGGGAATAAACCGCTTCGGGTGTTCCTTTTTTAACTTGGTCTGTAATGGCAATTAAAGCTAACACTTTCTGTGTATCGGCAAAATACACCATTGTCTTACCTTCCAGACTACCCTTGTCTGCTTGTTGAATTTGTTGGTTTTCAAGTTGAATTCCATGTATTTCCAGTAGGCGCCGGTTGCCGACATAGTACTCTTTATTTTCAATTTTGCCATAAACACCCTGACCCGTGAGACTTTCAAATTCTCCTTTCCAATCAGCGGTGATTCCTGATTGAGACAAGTGGTTGACGACGGCTTCGGCCAAAGGATGTTCGGATCGTTTTTCGATGTATAATAAAATAGACATATAATGGTGAATATCTATCTGAGGATTCCAATAAATATCAGAGACAATCGGTTTACCTTCGGTGATAGTTCCTGTTTTGTCGAGAATGACCGCAGTAACTTTGTATAATTGCTCAAGGCTCTCGGCATCCCGTATCAAGATATTGTTTTCTGCTCCTTTCCCGATTCCGACCATAATGGCAGTTGGGGTGGCCAATCCTAAAGCACAGGGACAGGCAATTACTAATACCGTGACGGAGGTGAGTAAGGCATGGGTAAATGCTTGTTCACCTCCGGCAATCATCCATACAATGAAAGTAAGAATGGCAATACTAATGACTATGGGAACGAATATACCGGCAATTTTGTCGGCTAGTTTTTGTACCGGAGCTTTACTGCCTTGAGCTTCGCGGACCATTTTGATGATTTGTGCCAGTACTGTTTCGCTGCCAACCTTTTCTGCCATAAACTGAAAATTGCCTTTTTGATTCAGGGTACCTGCAAAGACATGTGATCCGGTTATTTTTTCTACCGGGACAGGCTCACCTGTGATCATGCTTTCATCTACAAATGAAACTCCTTCTGTTAGTATTCCGTCTACCGGTATCTTATCTCCGGGTTTTATGATCAAAATATCTCCTTCCTGTACAGTTTTTACCGGAATTTCTTGTTCTGTACCGTTATCCAGTAAACGGAGTACGGTTTTCGGTTGTAAACCAATTAATTTGCGTATGGCTGGTGAAGTATTTGATTTGGCTCGGCTTTCTAATAAGCGTCCTAATAAAATCAGGGCTATGATAACTGCTACGGCTTCGTAATACACATGTGCTTCCAGCCCTCTTTGGAGCCAGTATGATGGCCATAGCGTATTAAATAAACTGAATAAGAAAGCTATGCCAGTACTGACTGCGACCAGAGTATCCATATTTGCGTGGCCATGTTTCAGCTGTCTCCAAGCGTTGACGAAAAAGACGCGTCCGAAAATGAGCAGAATAGGTAGGGTGAAAGCCAGCATAATCCAGTTCCCGTACGGCATATGCATAAAAAACATGCCAATGATAAAGACAGGTAAGGCTAGAACAGCTCCTGTTGTTTTGGCTTTTAGGCTACGGTATTCTTCCCGTTGGAGTATTTCAGCTTGGTTTTCTTCACTATCATCCTCCAGGATCAGATCATAGCCTGCATCTTTTACTATTTGTTGCAGGTCAGCCGGAGATATGCTTTCCGGGTTATAGTCCACCCAAACGGTTGAAGCAGCAAAATTTACTTTGGCGTGCCTGACTCCTTCTTTTTCCGATAGAGCCTGCTCGACATTGCCGGCACAACTGGCACAATTCATCCCTGATACGTAGAATATTTCTTGCTTTTCCGTCATCCTGTTTTAGATGAATGATAAATTTGAACGAATTTTAATTTTATACAGTACGTGTATGATGAGCTTTGGGTTTATACTGAAATACAAAAAATAACGTTTGCCTGTTCTTTCCCTGAATTTTCATATATGAAATCAGATAATAATGTATTGCAGATTTTATAATTTTGTGGGCGGCCTGACAGTTGAAAATGTTTTTCTGAAAGGCGTGATTTGTAATATTTGTGGTTGCTATGATTAAAGACAGGCTTTTTACTCCGGGTTTTTGCTGTATACTGCTTGCGAACTTTTTACTTTTTTTTGCTTTTTATTTGCTGATGCCGGTTTTGCCCTTCTATTTGAAAGAGGAATTTATGACAGGAAAATCCATGATTGGTTTTATTTTATCTTGTTATACGGTGGCTTGTCTTTGTATACGGCCTTTTTCGGGATATTTACTGGATTCTTTTAGCCGGAAACCGCTCTATTTGTTGTCTTATTTTATATTTACGGTAATCTTTGGGGGGTACGTACTGGCCGGTATCTTATGGGTTTTTATAAGTTTACGAATTGTCCATGGATTTGCTTTTGGCATGGTGTCTGTGGCTGGGAATACCATTGTGATTGATATAATGCCTTCGTCAAGGAGGGGAGAAGGGTTGGGGTATTATGGATTAGCGAATAATATTGCAATGAGTTTCGGGCCCATGACAGGTTTGTTTATGCATACTACGTGTAGTTATGAAGCTATTTTTGCTTGTTCTTTCATTTCAGGTAGTTTGGGCATAGTTATGGCAAGCTTGGTGAAGGTTCCCCGTAAACCCCCTGTCAGACGGGAGCCGGTTTCTTTGGACCGTTTTCTGTTGGTAAAAGGATTACCTGCTGGTTTTTCTTTGTTATTGCTTTCTATTCCTTATGGAATGACAACGACTTATGTGGCTATGTATGCAGAGGAAATAGGCATACAGGTGAGTCCGGGACTTTATTTTACTTTTATGGCTGTCGGATTGGCGGTATCCAGGATATTTTCAGGGAAGCAGGTCGATAAAGGGAAGATCACGAAAGTTATCTCTCTAGGAATGTATATGGCTTGCATTAGTTTTTTTGCTTTGGCATCTTGCCGGCGGTTGATGGAGTGGAATCCGGATATTGCTTCTGAGCTTTTTTTAGCAGTTGCTTTTGGTACAATGTTTCCGGCCTTTAATACTTTATTTGTTAATCTGGCAGCCCATAATCAACGGGGGACAGCTACTTCAACCTATCTAACCAGTTGGGATGTGGGTATTGGAATAGGATTGATGGCAGGTGGGGCGATAGCTCAGGCGTTGGGAGGATTTAACTATGCCTATTTAGTGGGAGCATTTCTGACTATTCTTTCTGCTGTGTATTTTCTTGTTAAAGCAGGTCCTCACTTCAATCAGAATAAACTCAGGTAAAGAGAATCTTTTTCAGCTTTTTATCGTTTATGGAGGTAAATTTAAATCCATATTGCGATGAAAGAAAATACATCTACCGATCGTTTAAATGCTGAAAAACAGTGTGAATTGAAAGATTCAGATTTCGGAATACCTGAGACCCGTGAGTTTCCTATGCCTGATGCTGTACATGTACGGGCCGCTGAGGCTTATTTCAGATATGCTCCCGAAGATAAAAAGCATAAATTGGCTCAGCGGATTTTATTGAAAGCAAAAGAGTATGATGTGGACGTTAAAAGTCAGACTATATTGAAATGGGCAGAGGAGTAATTATATGAAAAGTTTGAAAGAACAATATTGGAAGTATTCTTTAATAGGTATTATCTTATTTCTGGGGATTGTCATATTTCAGAAGATCACACCTTTTCTGGGTGGTTTTTTAGGAGCTTCAACCCTTTACATTTTGTTAAGGGGACAAGCTTTTTATCTGACTGAAAAGAAGCATTGGAAAAAGTGGCTCATGGCTATAGTATTATTGTTGGAGACTATTTTATTTTGTTTAATACCTATCGTGCTGGTTGTATGGTTATTTATCAATAAATTGAAAGCAGTTGATCTGGATCCTCAGAGTTTATTAGTTCCAATTCAACATTTGGCTGATCTTGTTCATGAAAAAACCGGTTATGAGTTGATGAGCCGTGGGAATATGAATGCTTTGGTGGGTATGTTACCTAAAATAGGGCAGGCTCTGATGGGAAGTATCAGTAGTTTTTTCATCAATGTACTGGTACTTTTACTTATCTTGTATTTTATGCTCACCGGAGGACGTAAGATGGAAGCCTATGTACGGGAGATTTTACCTTTTAACCGCCGGAATAAAAGAGATGTTCTGAAAGAGTTTCACATGGTGGTTCGTTCCAATGCTATTGGTGTTCCGGTGCTGGCAATATTGCAAGGTGTAGCGGCTATGCTGGGATATTATATTTTTGGTGTTCCTGAGGTCTTGTTGTGGGGAGTCATTTCCTGTTTTGCAACCATTTTGCCAGTTGTCGGAGTCGCCATTATCTGGATTCCACTGGTGATTTACCTGGGAGTGACCGGACATTGGGGGATGGGGATCGGATTGGCTGTTTACAGTTTAGTGGTAGTGGCTAATATTGATAATCTGATTCGTTCGATACTTCAGAAAAGGATGGCAGATACTCATCCGTTAATTACTATTTTCGGGGTAATCATCGGATTATCTTTATTTGGTTTTATGGGAGTAATTTTCGGTCCTTTAGTATTGGCTATTTTTGTTCTTTGTGTTGAAATTTTCAAGGAAGAATATTTGGGAGGTCATGAAAATACATAGGTTATGCTGATTACTGTTACAATAAAAATTGTTATAGGAATGTTGGGAGTTTTGTTCTTTCTGCGGATTTCGGGAAAAACTCAGATGGCTCAGTTGACTCCTTTGGATTCTGTGAATGCTTTTGTCCTGGGGGCTTTGGTCGGAGGGGTTATTTACTCAGACTTGTCGGTATGGTATATGATATTTGCACTGGCAGTATGGACGATGGTAAATATGATGATTCGTTATTTATTACGGTATAGTTTTTTCCGGCATTTGATAAAAGGGGATGCAGTCATGATAGTCCATAATGGGAAGATCAATTTAAAAGAATTTAAGCGGAATGGTTTGGAAATGGAACAGTTCAGGACTTTATTACGCGAAAATGGCATTTTCTCCATGTTTGACGTAGATGAAGTACGTTTTGAAACCAATGGAAGATTAACTGTGTCAGTGAGAAGCGGTATTTCAGAATCATATTTGTTCGTTAATAATGGGGCCATATTACAGAGTTCCCTGATCAATGCCAATAAAACAGAAGATTGGTTAAGGGAACAGTTGAAAAAACTGGGTTATGAAGAACCGGGTGATTTGTTTTGTGCAGAATGGACTCCGGAAAAAGGGTTTTATATTGCTCCTAAGAAGAGTGATGGCTATGTCAGTGGGAATGAATTTAGTGAAAATGATGTTTCGAATTGAAAAACAAAGGAGTAAAAGTGCCGGCAACATCGAAAAGGTTACAAATCTGACATTGGATGTTAAAATAATTTGTATTTTAGTGCTTCGAAATTTTATATGATTTTTTATAATGGCATTATTCGGATTATTTGGAAAAACGAAAAAAGAAAACCTGGATAAGGGTTTGGAAAAAACGAAAGAGAGTGTGTTTAAAAAACTGGCTCGTGTTGTTGTCGGTAAATCGAAGGTTGATGATGAGGTATTGGATAATCTGGAAGAAGTGCTGATTTCTTCGGATGTGGGTGTTGATACGACGGTACGGATTATTGAGCGTATAGAGCAGCGGATACAACGGGAAAAGTATATGGGAGTAGATGAATTGAACCGGGTGTTGAAAGAAGAAATTGTGGCTTTATTGAAAGAAAATGTGGTTAATGATAGCGATACTTTTGAGTTTCCTGATAGTGGAGTGCCTTATGTGATCATGGTAGTAGGAGTGAATGGAGTCGGAAAAACCACGACAATCGGGAAATTGGCCTATAAGTTTAAGGAAGCTGGTAAAAAAGTGGTCTTAGGTGCTGCGGATACTTTTCGGGCTGCGGCTGTTGACCAGTTGGTGATTTGGGCCGATCGGGTAGGAGTTCCTATTGTAAAACAAGGAATGGGAGCTGATCCGGCCTCTGTTGCCTACGACACCTTGAAAAAAGCGAAAGCTGATGGGGCTGATGTGGTTATTATTGACACTGCTGGCCGGCTTCATAATAAGATTAATCTGATGAATGAACTGACCAAGATTAAGAATGTCATGAAAAAAGTTTTACCAGATGCTCCGAATGAAGTGTTGCTGGTATTGGATGGATCTACAGGACAGAACGCTTATGAACAGGCGAAACAGTTTACCTTGGCTACGGAAGTCAATGCTTTGGCTATTACCAAATTAGATGGAACGGCGAAAGGCGGAGTAGTGATTGGTATTTCGGATCAGTTTAAAATTCCGGTGAAATATATTGGTATCGGGGAGAAAATGGAGGATCTGCAAGTATTTAATCGTGAAGAGTTTGTTGATTCACTATTTAATTCATGATTTATTCAGTTGAACAAATAGTTGGAATGGTATCTATGGCATAGCAGATCATGGTGAAGAAAATTTTATTTGTTTGTTTAGGAAATATATGCCGTTCACCAGGTGCAGAAGGAATTATGAAAGCTTTAGTGAAACGGGAAGGACGGGAAAACGATTTTTTTATTGATTCTGCGGGTTTATATAGCGGGCATGCAGGGGCTTTGCCGGATGAAAGGATGAGGAGGCATGCTGCACGCCGGGGTTATCAGTTGGATAGTCGTGCCCGTACTTTTTATCCAACTGCTGATTTTGCTGAATTTGATCTGATTATAGGAATGGATGATCAAAATATAGCTGCCTTGAAACGATTGGCAGAGAATGATGAAGAACGGGCAAAGATCTTTAAAATGACTGATTTTTGTCAAAAAACTACTCCTTATACAGTTGTTCCTGATCCTTATTATGAGGGAGCGGAAGGATTTGAATTGGTGTTAGACCTTCTGGAAGACGCTGTTTCCGGGTTATATTACTTTTGTTTGTCTGAATGATAATGTAAATAACTTATCTGGAAAAGACATTTTTGTATTTATACATTAATGTCTTTTTTTTATATATTTTAAAAGTATTCTTTTGAACGGCATATTTTTTGTTGAAATTTTAGAGAAAATTAAACGTTCGATATTTATTGGAATAATTCAAAATTTATCGGGTGTGATCGAAACCTGGGGATGGTTAATGAGAAGAAAGTTGTTAAGGAGATCCCGGATTTAGTTATTCCTTTCTAAATAATTGAATTTTAGATTATTGTATATGTATCTAAAATCGGTTGAATAAATTTGAAAAGAGAATGAATGTTGATATGGATGTTAGTTTTAATATTCTTTAACTTTCAATATTTATAACAAAAAAAACGAACGTTTTAATTGGTTATTGCATATAAAGGAGATAAAACAATTATTTTTTTTAACTAATGAGAAAAACAATGAGATTTCTATTTTTCGGTTGTTTAGCTATTTTGGTTATAGCTTGCAGTAAAGATAAGGTAGAAGGGTTTTCTGACGGAGATGATAATTGTGTCCTGTCATTTGCTTTAAAGACAGATTATGCTGAACATGAGGTAGTCTTGACACGTGCTGTTACACTTCCGACAGAACAGGATTTTAAGGTACGTATAGAAAATACCCGTGCAGAAGTGTTGAGAGAATGGAAATATGCTGATTTACCTTCTTTAATAAAGGTAGTTCCGGGGAGTTATAAACTGGTGGCTTGGCATGGTAGTGATACGGTTTTGCCTGCATTTGATGAACCTTATTATTATGGAGAGACAAAAATCACGTTGAAGGATGGAGATAATCTGGATACTGTTGTAAATGTTCAGGTCGCTACGGTGAAATTAGCCGTACAATTTCATGAGAGTTTTGGTTTCGATTATGATGATTATTTTGTTGATATTAAAACAGATGGAGATTCGCTCCGATTTTTGAAAGACGAGACACGGGAAGGGTATTTTAAGCCTGGTAGATTGCGGATGCGTTTTGGTTTAAAACCGAAGGGATCTGCGGTTTATTATGAATTTTATCCAGATCCTATTGCCAGTGTTCAGGCGAAGGAATCTTATAGAATGACATTAAAGGCCCAAAGTAAAAATGGTGCTTTGTCGTCAATTGCAATCATGACGGATTCTACTACAATTGATATTCCGGTGGAGGTGGATTTACCCCCTTTCTATCTTCCGAAGGCTCCTCCTGTAGTAAGTTTGTCTGCTGCTGATATGAATGCAGGAACCTTAGAAACTACTGAAGGAGTATCGAAGAAAGCTATTGCAATGGTTACTTCAGAAGGTGGTTTAACTGAATTGAAGATCAAGACTGTATCAGATACATTATTGTCAAGGGGGTGGCCGGGAGAGATTGATTTAATGAAAGCTACAGCAGAACAGAAAGCGCTTTTGAAAGCCAATGGTTTAACTTGGAGCGGAGATATCGATACCAAAGATACCATAAAATCTGCGGTATGGGTGAGTTTTAATGATGTGGTGAAATTGCTGAATACTGCTCCTGGACAACATACTATTTCTACTTTTGAGATTACTGCTAAGGATCAGTTTGAACAATTTGGCAATGATTGTAAATTTAGTGTAGAGGTAGCCCCTCCGGTGTTTGAGTACGTAACGGTTCCGGGAGAAGGAAACGTGTGGGCAAAAAGAGCAGTTTATGATTTGAAATATGTATCGGAAGTCAGAACACCTGTGGTTGAATGTCAGGGGACTGATGGAAATTGGACTACCTTGGAAACTACCCTGACTGAGACAGCAACAAATACTTATGAATGTATAGGACAGGGATTGACTCCCTCTACAAATTATGCTTTTCGGATTCGCTTGGGAGAGCATGTGTTGGATGCAGGGAACTATAAAACAGAAGAGGCATTACAAGTTCCCAATGCAGGAATGGAGGAATGGTATCTGGAAACTCAAAAAAACTGGCTTTCGCAAAAAACTTACATTTATCATGCTTGTGCAGAAGGGGATAACTCATCTTGGTGGGCAAATAATAATGTGCGTTCTACTTGGTGGACTACTGCCCCTGTCGAAGCCAATTCTGCACCAGCAGTTAGTTATTTGACTGAACGTTCGGGTAAAGTTGCTGAAATTCGTTCTACCGGTTCGGGGAGCGGGTATGCAAATACTAGTTCGATATGTTATGATGGAAGCCGGATACCGGGTATGTTGTTTATAGGTGATTATGATTATAATAAACCTGATGAAACAATTAATTATGGAAGGCCTTTTACTGCCCGTCCTGTACAATTGAAATTTTGGTATCATTATACTCCTTATAATAATGAAGAATGTGAAGCCTATATTGAAATACAGAATAGGAATGGAAGTGAAACAAAAACTTTGGGGACCGGAGTATTCAGAAGTGCTCAAGGGACTTCCGAGTATATTGAAGCTGTCATTGATTTAGAATATATAGATAAATGTTCGAAGGCAACTCATATGTATATTCGTTTTCTTTCTTCAACATCTTCACAGCCTGGTGTTGAAAAAAATGTGAGTATTAAGTTGGAAGGAATAAAGGACGATTGGAAAGCACATGTGGGGAGTAGATTGAAAATAGATGATATTGAATTAATATATTGAAAAATAGAATAATCGTAAAACAAATATAACAATGAAAAGAATATTAAGTCTAAGCAGTATCGTGTTGATCTTGACTTTTTTGCTGGTATCTTGTGGTAAAGATCCAAAGATAGAAAAAGGAGAGGATCAGTTAGCACAAGGACAATTTTCCTTGCAGTTAGGTACGATGGGAAGTTTTGAGGTTGTGACAAAGTCTACTGAGACTGTTGATGTTAAAGATTTTACAGTAAGGGTCTATGGGAAAACATTGAGGGAGACTGCTTTTGATTCCACTTGGCTTCGCTATGATGAGATGCCGTCGGTAGTGACTATTCCGGCTGGGAAATATACCATTGAAGCTTATAATGGGGAGCAACGTTCCGGTTTTGAAGTACCTTACTATTATGGTAAGAAAGAGTTTTCAGTAGGTGTACAGGAATTGACGGATGCACAGGTTACTTGTCAGCTGGCCTGTGTGAAGCTGTAGAATTTACTTCCTTGTTTTTGAGTAATGTAACTGACCCTGTGTGTATTATTCATCATACAGAAGGAACCTCCATTGAGTTTGATCCGAAAGTGGATAAGGGAATTGGTTATATTTCAGCCCCTGCTGATTCCACTTTGGCCGTAACGATCCGTGGAAAATATACAGAAGATAATTCAGAAGTTGACCGTACTTATTTTATCAAATCGGTGGGAGCAAAACAATGGCACAAGATTGCCTTGAGTGTGAACACGGAAGCAGGGATCGAAAATGGCGGGGGAATGATCCAGGTGGATCACAGTGTGGATGAAAAAGAAGCTACTATTCTGGTTCCCGGAGGTGGTGATCTGATTGATAACAATGGGGATAGCGGCAGCTGGGATGATGATGGAGAAGAAAAACCCGATGACGGAGAGAAAGAAGATTTACCTGATATTGTAGGAACTAGTTTAAATGGAGCTGCTTTTAATATAGATGAAATTATTGAGAAGCGGGGAAATAACATCCATACCTTGGAGATTACCTTGACTGCTCCGAGTGGAGGAATTCAAAACTTATTTTTGGTGATGCATTCCACTAACTCGGCTTTGCAGATGCAATTTGAAGCAATGGGGGGATCAAATGATGCACTCCCGATGGATTTAGCAAATCCTGGAGACCTGCTAAATCCGGAAAGTGGTTCCTGGCAGGAGATTTTGTCTTCTTCTGACATTAATGTAATTAATCCGCAGGAATCAATTAAAGGAAAGAAGTCCTATGTATTTTCTATTGGTGGTTTCATGCCGATGTTGATAGCTCCTATTGATGATAGTCCGTATTGTGACCATACTTTTAATATTAAAATTGTTGACGGATCTGGAAATGATATTTCTAAAGTCTTGACGGTCAGAACCTATGCAGAGTAATACGGTAAAGTAAAAATTATGAAGAAATATTTGATATTTTACTTTTTTCTATCTGTTTTGATAGGAATGGCGGGATGTCAGGAAGAGGTTGCAAAGGAGCCAGATGGGGGTAAGGGATGGCTTGTTGTAGAGTTTTTGACTGATAAATCTGTACAGACCCGTGCAACGGATCCGGTATATACGTTGGATATACTTGACGCCAATGGAACCTTAGTGAAGCATTTTGATGATTTTACAGGAATTACAGACCGGATTTTGTTATCTGCCGGGACTTATAAGTTGATTGCTGATAGTGGTGAGGATGTGTTGGCAGATTTTGAGAAGCCTTACTATAAGGCAGAACAGGAAGTGAAAATAGAAGCAGCTGTAACTAGAGAGGTCTCCTTGATTTGTACTCAGGCTAATGTGAAGGTTTCTGTTGAATATTCTGATTTAATTAGGAAAAATTTTCCAGAATACTCTTTAGAAGTAACAAATGGCGAGGGAAAACTGACATTTGTTAAAGATGAAGTCCGGGCTGGTTATTTAAGAGTAAATGAAAATACGCTGATTTGGAATTTAACATTGAATAATGGGCAGGAAGTTTTTCATTTAAATAAAACAATAACGGGTGTTGCACCCCGGCAGTATTACCGTTTCAAATTTGATATTAAGGAAAATGGTAGTGCGGAGGAAGGGGCTTTTGTAGGGGGAGTAGTTGTAGATACGACGACTGATGTGTATGATTGGGTTTGTGATATTGTTTTGAAAGAAAATATTGTTAAACCCGATATTCAGCGTGAGGATGGCAAAGCTTTGAGTGAGCCGATCCTGGTATTGGAAAAAGCCCGTGGTGCGGATATCCGGGTGAATATATCTGCCCAGGCACGGATGCAGGATCTGACGATCAGGCATAAATCGGCAACTTTGAAAGAGAAGGGAGTGCCGGAAGCGTTTACTATTACCGATATTCAACCTGAGGTACAGACTGCCGTTAACAATGCCGGTATTACCTGGGGTAGTGAAACCTTATTAAATGCTCAGGAAGCAGTGATAGATTTTAGTCAGATTGCCAATCATTTACCTTTGGGAGATTATCAGTTTTATATTAATGTATATGATGCACGCTGCCGGTTAGTAACAGATACATTGAGGATTTCTGTAATTCCTGATATTGACCATATTGCAGATGAAGTGAATGTCATGGAGGTATGGGCTGAATTTGCAACTGTCCGGGGGCGTTGGTATACGATAGACAAGCCGGAAGGTATGGGACTAGAGTATAAGACTACTGAAGGCGACTGGCAATTGGCTACAGCAATGACTTTTGATGAGACAGGTAAGTCGTTTGTTGCTTTTTTGACTAATCTGGAACCCGGAACTACTTATTTTTTCCGGACGACAGCGACTGAAAAAGGGGCTTCAGAGACTATACGGACCTTTACAACAGAGGCCGGAGGACAGATTCCTTATATGAATTTTGATCATTGGTATACGAGTAGTAAAGCACAATATGTCGGGAATTCCGATGATGCTGTTCATTATTGGGATTCCGGTAATGAAGGCGGGGCTACATTTGGTTTTGTACCTACTACGGAAGAAAAATCAGATGTGGTGAAAGGATCGGCAGCCAAATTGGCTTCACAATGGGCCATGGTGAAATTTGCGGCAGGTAATCTTTACACTGGAGATTTTGTCGGTCTTAGCGGGACGGATGCCAGTATCGATTTTGGTATTCCGTATACTTCTCGTCCGACAACTTTGAGTGGATGGTATAAATATCAACCCGGTACGATTAACCGGACAAAAGCTCCTTATACCGATTTAAAAGGGCTGACTGACAGTTGTCATATTTATATTGCTTTGACGGATTGGTCAGAACCTTTCCATGCAAATTCGAGTGGTTACCAATATGTGGATTTGAGTGAAAATAATACTTCTATTCTAGCCTTTGGAGAATTGAAAAGTGACCGGAGAATGGAGGCTTATGAGCATTTCACCATCCAATTGAAGTACCGGAATAAAACGAAAAAGCCGACTTATATATTGATTGTGGCGGCTGCCAGTAAGTATGGCGATTATTTTACAGGTAGTGATAGCAGTGTGTTATGGTTGGATGAGTTTGAATTAGGTTTTGATCCTATTGAATGACAGGATTTAAATAAGTGTACCTTTGGGGTACACTTATATTTTCACAGGCGATAAAAGATATGGAATATATGATAAAAAGAAGTATATTATTGATATTTATTTTGTGGATAGGCGTGGGGAATTGTCCGGGTAGAGAACGGATTAGCCGGGGAATTGTGAAACAGACTTTCGTTCCTAAAGGACAGTGGTTTTTTGGAGGTACCTGTTCTTATTCGGAAATGAGCCAGGATAATTATAAATTTTTGGTATTAAAGGATTGGAATGGAAATGGATATCAGTTGGCTATAAAACCTTTTTTTGGTTATATGGTCAAGAACGACTTAGGAGTAGGAGCGACTTTTGCTTATGAGCGTTCTTTGTTCAAGATAGATAATTTAAATATAAACCTGAATGAGGACTTGACATTTCAGATTGCGGATTACTATATACTAGAACATATTTATACTGCTTCGGCTTTCATGCGGTTGTTCATGAATATTGAAGAAAGTAAACGGTTCGGTCTGTTTAATGATGTGAAATTGATGTTTGGAGGAGGGCAAGGAAAGTATATTAATGGTAAAGGAGATATGTTGGAAGGTACCTATCAGACTATTTTGAAAATGGGTCTGATCTATTCGCCGGGTATTGCTGTGTTTATTAATGATTACGCGGCTGTTGAAGCTTCTGTCGGGGTGTTGGGACTACAAATGAAACAAGTGGATCAGAAGACCAATAATGTACATACCGGTTCATTTAAGAACAGTTCTGCCAATTTTAAAATTGATTTGTTTTCAATAGGTTTAGGTTTTGCTATTTATTTGTAAAGTATGAAGGTTGTTATTTTATTGTTATTGATAGCAGGTTTCTCTGGTTGTATTTCTAATGACGTTCCTTTTCCGGTAGTGTATGGGAATGTTCAGAAGATCGAATGTAATGGTCAGCAGAAATGTGTGATTAATACGAAAGACCGCACAATCACTTTAACGTTGAGTGATACTGTCAATATTAAACGTGTTCGTTTAAATACATTGGAGGTATCTGCTGATCCGGCTCGGGAACAGAAGCTTGATCTGGTCCCTGAAGTTTCTGTGGGGGTGGATACATTTCTGGATTTGTCACAACCTTATCGTTTTGTGATCCATACTTATCAGGATTATGTATGGACCATTATTGCCGACCAACCTATTGAAAGGTATTTCAGGGTGGAAAATCAGGTTGGGGAAGCAGTGATCAATGTCGTGGAGAAAATGGTACTTGTATATGTTTCTAAAGATCAGAACCTTTCAGATATACAAGTAACGGAAGTCCAGTTGGGACCCTCTATAGCCACTTACGATCCCAATCCGTTGACATTGAAAAATTTTATCCGGAAACAGAGTATTCTTGTCAATTGTTTTGGCCAGACAGAGAAATGGGAGGTTGGAGTTTTTTATAAGGAAACAGATGGATC